>NZ_JBGMEK010000007.1:0-124004 GCF_041447265.1 Microbulbifer epialgicus | reverse complement strand
GCAAAGCCATTTAAATGGACAAAGCCCGCCGGTCAAATCTTGGCTTCCGTAGAGCGTGCAAAACAATCGTTACAGAATTAACCGCATGGACCACTAGTTTGAAGGGGCGGTTACCTGGCGCCTATCCAGATTTCGGTATGCCAGAGCCTCGGCAATTTGCGCTGTACTTATCTTCTCCAGATTGGCAAGGTCAGCCAGGGTGCGGGCAACTTTAAGCACTCGGTGATAACTGCGTGCGGAAAGGCCCAGCTTTTCCACTGATTGGCGCAGTAGATGTTTCTCCTTATCCCCCAAGATGCAGTGCTTTTCCAGTTCTGCCCCTTTTAAAAGGTTGTTGGTGCTTCCTTGCCTCTGAATTTGTAGTTGGCGCGCAGCGCAAACTCTTCCCCGCACGTTATCGGATGACTCCCCAGGAGCTGTATCTTGTAATTGCATCGCATTCATGGCTCCCACTTCTATCTGCATATCGATACGATCCAGCAGGGGGCCGGACAGTTTATTGCGATACCTGTCTATCTGGTCCGGAGTACAGCGGCAGCGCGGCTCACCCAAGTAGCCACATGGGCAGGGATTCATTGCGCCAACCAGTTGGAAATTCGCGGGGTAGGTGACCTGAGCACGCGCGCGGGAGATTCTCACTTCACCGTTCTCTAGGGGCTCGCGCAGAATTTCCAGAGCGTGACGAGGAAATTCTGGCATTTCATCGAGAAATAATACCCCACAATGGGCGAGTGAGATTTCACCAGGCCTTGGAGTACTGCCGCCCCCGACCAAAGCGGTTGGGGAGGCGCTGTGATGCGGAGCCCGAAAAGGTCTCTGGCTTTGGTGAGGCATTCCAGCACTGGAGTAAACAGCGGCGACCTCAATCGACTCGGCAGTTGTGAGTGGTGGCAATATACCGGGCAGACGGCTGGCCAACATTGTTTTACCGGTTCCCGGTGGGCCATAGAAAAGCAGGTTGTGTCCCCCAGCTGCAGCCACTTCCAGAGCGCGCCGCGCCTTTAATTGGCCGCGTATATCGGCAAGATCTGCACATTCAAGGATTGGCTGAGCAGGCCCCTGTTCGGCAAGGGGTAGATTTTCCCGTCCGTGCAGCTCTGCACAAACTTGTAACAACGACGTGGCAGTGCTGACTTCCGCACCTGCCAGGGCTGCTTCGGCGCCATTTTCTTGGGGCACAATCAGCTTTCGTTCAGCAGCGGCGCTTTTGATGGCTGCGGGCAGGGCACCGCTGATTTCGCGCAAGGCTCCAGTAAGAGCCAGCTCACCAATAAATTCATAGTGCTCCAGTGGCTCAAGGGGAACCTGCCCCGAGGCGGAAAGTATGCCGATGGCAATGGCGAGGTCATAGCGCCCACCCTCTTTGGGCAGATCTGCAGGGGCCAGGTTGACAGTGATACGGCGCTGGGGGAATTCAAAATGGCTGTTGATCAGGGCGCTGCGCACCCGGTCGCGGCTTTCCCTGACTGCAGCCTCGGGCAGGCCAACAATATGGAAGGCGGGCAGCCCGTTGGACAAGTGTGTCTCGACGGTGACCAGGGGAGCGGCCACGCCAATTTGAGCGCGCGTATAGGTAACTGAAAGGCTCACAATATCATCCCTGAATTGACTCCCTGAGTGGTCAACCCTCGGGTTTGCAGTCCCTTTGGGCCAGGGCCTGCTCCAGTATTTCCACCTTATCTTCCAGGCGTGCCAGCTTTTCGCGGGTGCGCCGCAGGATTTCAACCTGGGTATCAAACTCGCGCTGGGATACCAACGGCAACTTATCCAGGGAAACTTCCAGGGCATTGCGCAGGTCGTGTGTGACCACCGTGCCCTGTTGTTGCAGCTCTTTCAGCAGCTGTTGCAGTTTATCTGCGGCCACAGGCAATTCCTCGCTCAGTAAACCTTATTTAATGGCAGCAGATTGTAACCCACAGCATTTTTACGCAAAAGCAGGCTCATGGTGCCCTATTCTGACCCTCGTCTCTACACGGAGTCCCCACTTGTGTGCAAAAGAAGGCAAATAGGGCCATCTTGGTGCGCAAGGCTTCGCTGTCTTGCTGTTCGTATTTATTCCAATTTTCTTTTTCTCTCTAACTTATTGATTTTGTTAGCCGTTGCAGCTTTGGCATTAACCATGCAGTCAGTCGGGGTAGGTGTGCCATTTACGATCACTGAAGGGCTGGGAAAGTAGCGGTTTATAAGACGCAGGAGACCCTCTGTCATATCCAGACAGTGCAGGACCGATTGCAGGCGGCGCCATTACAGAAATCAAAAATTGAGATTCATAGCAATCTTGGAGGATCAAAGGTGAAAATTGAAAAGCAAAAAATCGCTGCTGTCTTCGCTGGCGCTGCCCTGTCTCTGGGTTTGAATAGTACAGCTGTTGCTGAACAAGGCAGCTTGAGCTTCAGTGCAAACGTGGGCTTGCTCACAGACTATAGATTTCGTGGTATCAGTCAGACTGATGGGCGCCCGGCCATTCAAGGTGGTGTGGACTTGGATTTTGGCAATGGCTTCTATGTGGGTACTTGGGCTTCACAGGTGGATTTCGATTATGGTAGTGATGAAACCGATTATGAGCAGGATTTTTATGGTGGTTACACTGCTGAGTTGAATGACTCCGTGAGTTTTGATGTTGGTTATATTTATTACGCTTACCATGGCAGTGATAGGGATGAAGATTACCAGGAAATTTATGGCAGCCTGAGTTTTTCGGATTTAACTTTAGGGTTTGCTTATTCTGATGATTATTGGGCAGAATCCGGCGCGTTTTACTATCCCTATGCAGAATATAGTTTTTCCCTTCCCGCAGAAATAAATTTGGATGTGCATCTCGGATTAAACCTTTTTGATGAGGAGGTTTTTTTATACGAGGCCGATTCTTATTTCGATTATTCAGTATCCCTCAGTAAAGACTATGGTGGTTTAAATCTCAGTGCCGCATTAGTCGGTACAGATGTGAGTGATTCAGAATGTTTTGATACCGATTGGTGTGAGCCAACGCTACTTGCTGGGGCTACATATTCCTGGTAGCGCAAACGCCCACAAATGTATCTGGGCATTTATATTGGGGGAAGCTATGAAACTGATTACTGCAATTATTAAGCCTTTCAAGCTGGATGTGGTAAGGGATGCTCTAAGGGAGTCCGGTATTAATGGTGTCACTGTCAGTGAGGTTAAAGGTTTTGGCCGGCAAAAAGGCCACACAGAACTTTACCGTGGTGCGGAATATGTAGTGGATTTTTTACCGAAAACCATGCTGCAAATTGCAGTGACTGATGGCCAGCTGGATGCAGCACTGGAAGTGATTGGCTCCAGTGCCCATAGTGGAAAAATTGGTGACGGTAAAATTTTTGTTACCAGTCTTGAGCAGGTGATTCGCATACGTACTGGTGAAACCGGGAACGATGCAATTTAGCCAGAAAACTATCAGAAAAATAATCGTAAAAACACCCAGATTTGAACGGAGAGAAAAATGGACAGCCAAATTTTTCAATTGCAGTATGCGATTGATACATTTTATTTTTTGATGTGCGGTGCGCTGGTGATGTGGATGGCGGCTGGTTTTTCCATGTTGGAAGCTGGTCTGGTACGTTCAAAAAATACGACAGAAATTCTCACTAAAAATGTCGCACTGTATGCAATTGCGTGCATCATGTACCTTATGACGGGTTATGCCATTATGTACGATGGCAACTGGATGCTGTCCGGTATAGAGGTTTTCAGTCTCGATGGTATGCTGGCGGATTCTGCAGAGAATGGCTTTGACGGTGATTCCGTTTATTCTGCGGCCTCTGATTTCTTCTTTCAGGTCGTTTTTGTTGCCACTGCCATGTCCATCGTATCGGGTGCTGTGGCTGAGCGTATGAAATTGTGGAGCTTCCTGGCTTTTGCCGTGGTATTGACCGGTTTTATTTATCCTCTGGAAGGCTCCTGGACTTGGGGAGGGAAAGAGGTTTTCGGCCTGTACAATTTGGGCGATCTCGGCTTCTCCGACTTTGCCGGTTCCGGCATTGTGCATATGGCTGGCGCCGCCGCAGCGTTGGCGGGTGTCCTGCTACTGGGAGCGCGTAAAGGAAAGTATGGGCCGAATGGCCAGGTCTATGCGATACCCGGAGCAAACTTGCCACTGGCAACCCTCGGTACATTTATCCTGTGGATGGGCTGGTTCGGTTTTAACGGCGGTTCGGTGCTGAAGCTGGGTGACGCGGCCAGCGCACACTCTGTGGCTATGGTGTTTCTCAATACCAATGCCGCTGCAGCAGGTGGTGCTATTGCCGCCCTGATTACCGCGCGGCTGTTGTTCGGCAAGGCTGACCTTACTATGTTGTTGAATGGCGCTCTGGCCGGCCTGGTGGCGATTACCGCTGAGCCATCTACACCTACTGCTTTGCAGGCAACCTTATTCGGTATGTTTGCAGGCATCCTGGTAGTCTTCTCCATTATTACTTTGGATAAGATGAAAATTGATGATCCCGTCGGTGCTATTTCCGTACATGGCGTCGTCGGTTTACTTGGTTTGTTGCTGGTACCGCTCACCAATGATAATTCCACCCTCAGTGGCCAACTGATTGGTGCGTTGACCATTTTCCTCTGGGTTTTCATTGCGTCCTTTGCGGTTTGGTACCTGCTTAAGCTGGTGACCGGTATCCGTGTTAGTGATGACGAAGAGCAAGAGGGAGTTGACTTGGCTGAATGTGGTATGGAAGCTTACCCGGAATTTATGAGCAAATAGTTACTCTGTGGTGGTGCTGCCCAGTGCTGTGGCAGTTGCCCGGTTGAGGTTCCCGCAAAGAAGATAAATCAGGGGAAATACAAAAAATGAAATTGATTACGGCCGTAGTAAAGCCCTTCAAGTTGGACGATGTGCGCACCGCCCTGTCTGAGGTTGGGGTGCAAGGGATGACGGTTACCGAAGTGAAAGGCTTTGGCCGCCAGAAGGGACATACAGAACTCTATCGTGGCGCGGAATATGTGGTAGATTTTCTGCCCAAAGTGAAGCTCGAACTGGCGGTTGATGATGATATGGTGGACTCGGCTGTAGAGGCAATCACTAAGGCCGCGCAGACCGGTAAGATTGGCGATGGCAAAATCTTTATTACCGCCCTGGAAGAGGTGATCCGTATCCGTACCGGTGAAACTGGTAGTGAGGCGGTTTGATCGAATTTATCGGCTATAGTGACGCTTAATTAATAGTGCGTCGGCGGCTTTTAGCCGCGGTTTTTAAAAGCCCCGTCAGGGGCTTTGTTATATTCTTTCGATAAGCAAAAACGCCCTGTGACTCCGCCTTTGTCGCTTGTAATTCCCTGCTCAGTCGCTTAAATCCCCATAACAAACAGCAATAATCCCCGGTTTAATTCCCAACAAAAAACTCTACGAGCTTGATGCCTTGTAGCTGGCGGCCCTGATGGAGAGTGCCTATATATTAATCGCCGCTTCGATGCGGTAGGGGATTGCCACAGGCTGTGGCTTTCAGTTTGATTCACGCCGCGGGAAGGGGCGGCACAGAGGTACTTCCTCTGTAACAGGAGTTAAGGGTTACAGGGCTTTAGCTATGAAAGATGGTAACGAAGATCTGGGTAAGAACCCTCGCAGCAAAGACTCCGAGGAGTTTGCCGAAGAGCGCTCTATCACCTCCCGAGAGCGTGCCAGGAGTCAACTGAGTACAGATGTGGAGGAGTTTCTCGCCAGCGGCGGGGCAATAAATGAGATTGACCCGGAGGTCACTGCTGATCCCCCGCGAAAACCGCAGCCTAAATATGGCAGTCGTCCTATTTAGTGGTACATCAGATCACTGCCGCTCCTGTTGTCAGGTTGGCGGCACATTCTTTTCTTGGCAATACTTGGTTGGCAGGCCTGGTTCAGCGCGCAATCAGCTTGGGTAACAGGCGTTCTAACACCTCGCCGATATAAGAGAGAAAAAGGGTGCCCAGGCTGGAACGATAGTACTGTGGGTCGGTAGAACCTACTGCGAGAACGCCGAGCTGGTTGCCCAGAGGTATCACCGCTGCGGAGGCCACATCCTGCCAGTCCTCTCCAAAGAGGTATTCCTTTTCCGCCGGGCGCAAGGCACCGCATACCGGGCGGCCATTGCGTAGAATTCCTCCGATAGTGGTTTCCGCACCTGCATAAGAGCTGCTGCGTACCTGGCCCAGACTACTGCGGCCACCTGGGAGGGGAGCGAACAGGGTCAGGCTGGTGAATTCCACATTGAAGTCTGCAGCGAAGCTGGAATAGAGGGCTTCGGTGGCTTCGCCAATATTCTGTGCTTCCAACAGAGCTAGGATAAGGCGGCGGCTGTTGAAAAATAACTGGTCGTTGTCGCGGGCGTTGTGCAGTAGCTGGTCGAGGCGCTGGCGCATCTCAATATTGCGTTCACGCAATAGGTTGGTTTGGTGTGTCATCAGTGACACGGTCTTACCATTTTCCCTCGGCAATTTGATGGTTTCGAGCAGGTCCATCCGGTCGACAAAGAATTCGGGATTTTGCATCAGATAGCGAGCGACCTGCCGTGCGAGCAGTTTGCCGTCACGCTGAATTTCCTTGTGACTGCCGGTGACAATCTCTTCAGAGGTCTGATTGGCGTCTGTCTGTTCCATCATGATCTGTTCACACTGGCTTGGGCTGAAGGTGAGTTTATAGCTCCAAGGGATCGGTACCCACTATCAACAGGGGCCATAAGGCTCCTTGTGAAATTGATACCCCGCCTCAAGGTTATTCAAAGAATGATATGCCCGTGGAAAACTGTTGTTGCGGGCCCGGTCATAGTAACCGGCTGGCCTGGCCCGCTCCAGTGAATTGTCAGGTTGCCACCGGGTAGTTGAATGCCCACTTGGTCGTCTAGCAGCCCACGCTGGTGCGCGTAAACCATGGCGGCGCATGCGCCGGTACCACAGGCACGAGTCTCGCCCACGCCCCGTTCGAAAACACGCAGTTGTGCCTGGCTGCGAGAATTGATTTGCAGGAAGCCGACATTGACCTTTTGTGGGAAACGCGGATGAACTTCGATTAGTGGACCCAGTTGAGTTACCGGTGCCTCCTGTACATTCTCTACGAGTAGTACCGCATGGGGATTGCCCATGGAGACGGCGCCGATAGTGAAAGTCTCGCCGTGGACTTCCAGAAGGTAGCTCTCAGCACAGCGGTCGGCATTGAATGGAATCTGCTCCGGTTCCAGCACTGGCGCCCCCATATCTACGCTAACCTGGTCGCCGTCCATCAGCTTGAGTTGCAGAAGTCCGCCGCTGGTCTCCACCTTCAGGCGTTTCTTACCGGTGAGGCGGCGATCGCGAACGAATCGGGCGAAGCAGCGCGCGCCATTGCCACAGTTTTCAACTTCGCTGCCATCGGCGTTGAAAATTCGATAGCGAAAGTCTGCATCTGGATCGCGAGGGGACTCCACCAGCAGAACCTGGTCACAGCCGATACCCAGGTAGCGGTCGGCAATTCGGCGAATCTTGTCGGGAGACAATCTGATTCTCTGGCTGATGCCATCAAGCATCACAAAATCGTTGCCAAGTCCATGCATCTTACTGAATTTAACGCGCATTCCATTTCTCTATGGGTTTTGTGTACCTGACAAATCAGGGGGCTTCCCGGCCTGAGTATTTGTCGCCTCTGTTATAGCGGTGCGGATAGTTGGCACTGCGGGCACTTCCTGACTTGCTTTGATCGCCAGTCAATGACAGCACACTGAGCGATTCATTCGCGGTCCTGTTTGATAGCGCCGTTGAGCTATTGGCATCCAGGTTTTTATTTTGACATCAATTCCGCCACAACGGATCAGACTTTTTCAGGTACCGGGGTTTCCCCCCGTACCAGATCGCTGAAGGTTTCTCGTGCGCGAACCAGATAGGTATTGTGCCCGTCCACTAGTACTTCAGCGGCGCGTGGGCGGCTATTGTAATTTGAACTCATGGTGAACCCGTAGGCGCCGGTTGAGAGCATGGCCAGAAGTTGCCCCTCTTTGAGAGCAAGTGTGCGATTTTTGCCGAGGAAGTCGCCAGTTTCACATACTGGCCCGACGATATCCCACAGGCTGCTCTCTCCGTGATCTGGCGTCACTGGCACTATATCCTGCCAGGCTTGATACAGTGCAGGGCGCAGGTTGTCATTCATGGCTGCATCTACAATGGCGAAGTTGTGCTCCTCGGTGCGCTTCAGGTAGTCGACGCGGGTCAGCAGCACACCGCCATTGGCTGCAATTGAGCGCCCGGGCTCCAGGATCAGGCCGAGCTTACGCTCGCCAATGCGCGCGAGTACCGCTTGCAGGTAATCTGCCACTGGCGGTGGTTCCTCACCGCGGTAGCGCACCCCCAGGCCGCCGCCGAGGTCCAGATGCTCCAGTTGGATTCCGTTGCTGGCGAGGTTATCCACCAGTACCAGCAGCCGCTCTAAAGCATCCAGGAACGGCGCTATTTCTGTGAGCTGAGAGCCGATATGACAATCCACCCCAATTACTTTCAGGTGTGGGGAGTTGGCCGCACTCAGATAGACTTCCAGAGCGCGATCAATCGCGATGCCAAACTTGTTCTCTTTGAGACCCGTGGAAATATAGGGGTGAGTTTGGGCATCTACATCCGGATTTACCCGTAGCGAGATGGGGGCGATGGTTTCGCACTCTGCGGCTACCTGCTCCAGGCGCTGTATTTCCGCCTCAGACTCGATATTGAAACAATGCACACCCACTTTCAGGGCGCGGCGCATCTCGTTGGCACTTTTGCCTACGCCGGAAAACACAACGCGCGATGGGTCTCCCCCGGCGAGCAAGACTCTGTCCAGCTCGCCGCCGGAGACAATATCGAAGCCGGCTCCCAGCTGTGCCAGCAATGACAATATGCCCAGGTTGCTGTTCGCCTTGACCGCATAGCAGATCAAGCCGGGATGGTTACCCAGAGCATTGGCATAGGCTTGATATTGTTGCTCAAAATGTGCACGGCTGTAGACATAAGTGGGGGTACCGAAACGCTCGGCAACCTGTTCCAGTGAGACTTGCTCAGCCCAGAGGCTGCCGTCACGATAGCTGAACTCGCTCATTTCTCCGTTTCTTGCTCCTCTGGGTATTCTTCAAATTCGGGCTGCTCTCCAACCGGTTCAACAGTTGGCTCAACGGCAGGTTCAACAACAGGCCCACTGGGTTCTACAGCGGTACTGCTGGTGGGCGCAGTGTCAGGCGGGCCAGTGGTAATGCTCGGCGCAGGTTCAGCCGGTGCCTGGGGCAGGTACAGCGGCCCCTTTTGACCACAGCCTGTAAACAGGGCGGAAGCGCCTAGCAGGGCGAGAGAGGAGAAAAACAGTTTTTTCGGCATGGGTGACATCCTGCGCTGAGGGGGCGAAGCGGTGCTCGGCAAAAGCCTGATAGTATAGCGACCGAATAAATTCATCACAGTAGACGGTAACAGAAGTAACATATGATGAGCCAAACGGAATTCGAATCGGCCATTGAGCAGACCCTGGTAGCGATCGAGGATGCCTTGGACGAATGCGCCTGGGATATTGATTACGAGCGCAATGGAGCGGTGTTGACCCTGACCTTAGAGGATAACGGCAGCCAAGTGATCCTTTCCCGCCAGTCCGCCAATCGCGAGCTATGGGTAGCTGCCAAATCCGGTGGCTACCACCTGGCTTTTGAAAATCCGGGCTGGAAGTGCGGCACTACCGGAGAGTCCTTGCCCACATTGCTCAATCGCGTGCTGAGCGAACAGCAGGGTGAAGCCGTTAGTTTAGAAATTAGCCAACAATAATTGCGGCAAGGCTCCTTAGCTACTTAAAGGCTGCCAGGAGGAAAATATTCTTGACCCTTTCGTACATCGAAAGATTACCGCTTTAGACATTTAAAATGTGCGTTCCAAACCCGATGTTGTTGGGCAGTAGTCATCGTGTGATTTCCTAATTTTATTCCTTGTGATTATGCGATTAATGGTCCCACGACAAACATGGGCTTTACTCTGATAAGGAGCAAGAGCGAGTAGCTGATGGTTGGACTTTGAGTTGGAGCGGCAAACCGGGCAGGGACTTTAATTAGAAAGCCCGGAAGAGCGGTGTCTTCCAGGCTTTTTATATTGTAAATCTTTTTTTGACTGTTATCGCTGGGCAATTGCTTCGCGCGCGGATGCACAGGCCGCTCGCACCTGATTTGGCGCGGTGCCACCGATATGGTCCCGCGCCGCTACTGAGCCTTCCAAGGTGAGGACTTCAAATACATCCTCAGTAATTTCTGCGGAAAATTGCTGCAGCTGTCCCAAGCTGAGTTCCGCCAGATCCTTATCCTGTTCGATGGCAAAAGAGACTGACTGACCGACAATCTCATGTGCATCGCGAAAGGCTACGCCCTTGCGCACCAGGTAATCGGCTAGATCTGTGGCAGTGGAGAAACCCTTGGCCGCGGCCTCTAGCATATTTTCCTTTTTCGCTTTGAGTGCCGGCACCATGTCCGCAAAGGCACGCAGGCAATCCAGAGCGGTATCGGCAGCATCGAATAGCGGCTCCTTGTCTTCCTGGTTGTCCTTGTTGTAGGCCAATGGTTGGCTCTTCATCAGGGTTAGCAGGGCGATCAGGTGCCCGTTGACACGGCCGGTCTTGCCGCGCACCAGTTCTGGTACATCCGGGTTTTTCTTCTGCGGCATGATGGAGGAGCCGGTGCAGAAGCGGTCCGGCAGGTCGATAAAGTCAAACTGGCTGGAAGTCCAGAGTACCAGCTCCTCACTGGCGCGGGACAAGTGTGTGAGTAAAAGGGCTGCGAAGGCACAGAATTCGATGGCGAAATCCCGGTCGCTGACGGAGTCCAGGGAATTTTCGGTGGGAGCATCAAAGCCGAGAAGCTCGGCTGTACGGGCACGGTTAATAGGATAGCTGGTACCGGCCAGTGCGGCGGCGCCCAGGGGCGAGCGGTTTACCCGCTTGCGACAATCCATCAGCCGCTCGTAATCCCGTGTCAGCATCGCATTCCAGGCCAGTAGGTGGTGGCCGAAAGTCACCGGCTGCGCGCTTTGCAAGTGGGTAAAGCCCGGCATGATGGTGTCCGCTTCATGCTCGGCCAGTGCCACCAAGCCTTTCTGCAGGCGGGTTAACTCGGCGGCGATCAAGTCGATACGGTTGCGCAGCCACAAGCGAATGTCGGTTGCCACCTGGTCGTTGCGGGAGCGGCCGGTGTGCAGCTTTTTTCCGGTAGCTCCGATACGCTGGGTTAGGCGTGCCTCGATATTCATGTGCACGTCCTCCAACTGTACTGACCAGGGAAACTCCCCCTCCTTTATTTCCTCAGCGATATCCTTTAAGCCATCGGCGATCTTGTGATATTCATCTGAGCTCAACACGCCTATTTCCGACAACATCTGCGCGTGGGCAAGGGAGCCCTGGATATCCTCTAGCGCCATGCGTCGATCAAAGGTGACCGAGGCGGTAAATCGCTCTACAAATGCATCGGTGGCTTCACTGAAGCGTCCGCCCCAGAGTTTGGCGGCTGGGTTGCTGGTGGAGTCGGTAGGGGCTTTGTCGTTGCTCATGGTTTTCCTGGCTGCAGTGAGGTGAAAGGCCGGGGAGCTTGATGGTATCTTGCGCTTCGAATTTACAGACAATCAAGAATAACAACTGCATGTCATTTCCTGGGCCGGCAGGCATTATATCGCAGAAAATTCGAAAAAAAGACATAGATTGTAAGGATTCTGCGCTTACTGGTTCGCAGCCATTCTTGCCTGATCTGTGCAATGTCACCGCCCTGGCCGCACTGGTGTTGATGGGAGAACTGCTGGCGCTGGTGCTGGTACTGGGTCTCGATGGCCTGCGTGAGTTCAGTTGGCAGCGACTGGGATTAGTGTCACTGGTGATTCAGTGGGTAGTACTTCCTTCCGCCGCAGTGCTGTGTCGCTTGCGCCCCTACCTGGCCAAGTTGCCGCAAAAACATGCGGGCGCCATCAGCTTTATTGTAGCTCTGGCGGTACTGGGTACAGTGATGGGAGTTCAGCGTTACCTGCGCGCGGTATTGCTTCAGGCTGGTTTTGATTGGTGGGGATTTATCAGCGATTGCCTGTTGGGGGCTATCTGCGCCGGGGTAGTATTGCGCTACGCCTATTTGCAACAGCAACTTTACAATCAGCAGCAGGCGGAGCTGGGAGCACGTATCGAAGCGCTGCAGTCCCGAATACGCCCACATTTCCTGTTTAACAGTATGAATAGCTTGGCCAGCCTGATCGCCGTGGATCCGGATCGTGCTGAGCGCCTGGTGGAGAATCTGTGTGCGTTGTTCCGGGCCAGCCTTGCCGACCCAAAGTTGGTGCCGCTGCAGCAGGAGGTCAGTCTGGCACAGCGCTACTTGGAAATTGAAGCTCTGCGCCTGGGAGAACGCTTGAAACAGCATTGGCAGTTGGATGAAGGGCTTGAGGAGATCCAGCTACCCAGTATGTTGCTGCAGCCCTTGTTGGAAAATGCTGTTCTGCACGGCGTGGCAAAGATACGCGAGGGTGGGGAAATCACGGTGAAACTGGGGGTTGAAGAGGGCACTCTCAGGATTGCTATCAAAAATCCCCTACCGCAGGAAACTGTGCGCCCTTCCTGGGAAAGTAACGGCATGGCGATGGAGAATATTCGACAGCGTCTCGTCGCCTATTACGGTGATCGGTTCAAATTTACCGCCCGTCGGGAGGAAGGCCACTATCGGGTGGCTCTACAGCTACCCTTATTTCCCCGAGAGTCGGTGCAGCGAGATACTGAAGCCGCAAATTCCAGGAGATATGTCGAGGTGATAGAGTGACCCAGTTGCGTGTCCTAATTGTCGATGACGAACCTCTGGCCCGTGCACGCTTAGATAGGCAGCTCGCGGTGATAGACAGCTGTGTTGTTGTGGGTGAGGCGGCAAATACCGAAGCAGCACTAATGCAAGTGCAGAACCTCGACCCGGATCTGGTTTTACTCGATATTGAAATGCCCGGTAGCAGCGGCTTGGAGTTGGCGCAGCAGCTATCCGCTAGAGACTGCCCGCCAGCAGTAATTTTTTGCACCGCCCACGATGAATTTGCCTTGCCGGCATTTGCAACCTCGGCAGTGGGGTACCTGTTAAAGCCGATTAATCTGGAGCAGTTGCGCCAAGCTGTTGCGAAAGTACAACGCCTTAGTAAACCTCAACAAAGGCGACTAGAGGAGCAGGAATCAGAGAAATCTCATGGTCGAAGCCGGATCAAAGCGGTGAGCCGTCGTGGGGTGGAGTTGTTGGAAGTGGATACTATTCGATGCTTGATCGCAGACAGTAAATATGTCGTAGCCCACCACCTCTCAGGTGAGACGATTCTGGATGAATCTTTAAAGGAATTGGAAAGTGAATTCGGTGAGCGGTTCGTGCGTGTGCACCGGGGTGCTTTGGTGGCCGTGGATTTTATTATCGGATTGCGCAGGGATGGTGGGAATTATCGAGTGGAACTGGATGGAGTGCCAGAAGCGCCGTTGGTGAGCCGACGCATGCTGCCTTCTGTAAAAGCACTCATTACGGAGATATGCTGAGCATTCAGTTTTTAACGCAGAAAAACAAACAGTATTGCAGCTACCATTAATAGAGCAAAACTCACTCTGATCACTTTCGCCTGTTTTGGTTTGTGGAAAAGTGGCCGCAGGCTGCCCCCCAGGCATAGCCAGGTAAAATCCACCACAGCAGCGACAATCAAGCAGACCAATCCTGTGGCGATATAGCTGAAACCACTCTCTTCGATAGGCAGTAGAAATTGGGAAAAGATCGCTAAAAAAGCAGCGTAGGCTTTTGGGTTGAGCAGATTAAAAATAAATCCATCCAAAAGGGATGGCGGTTGGGCTGCTGCCGAGTGCTCCTGAACCAATACCGGGGCCGTGGCAATGTTGAATGCGATGTAGCCAATATAAAGTGCCCCACACACCTGCACTGTCAATCGAGCCTCGGGCCAGGCAGAAAGCAGCGCAGCTACGCCGGCGGTGGCACCGACAATAGCTACGCACAGTCCGAGCAGGATACCGATAAGGAAACCGGTACTTTCCTTAACTCCAAAGGTTGCTCCTGAAGCTGCCAGCGCGAGTGGCGCCGGGCCGGGAGAACCGAGTAACAGACCTGTGGCGGCAACCAGGGAAAATAATGCTTCTAACATAAACTCTTATCCTATTTCCCGCCTGCGACATCAATAAATGAGCCAGTGGTAAACGAAGACTCATTGCTTAGAAGCCAAGCCACCGCAGCAGCCACTTCTTCTGGCTGGCCTCCTCGTTTGAGGGGCGTTGTCGATTTTAGCCGCTCCACCCTGCCTGGTTCCCCGCCATCCGCATGCATTTCCGTATAGATCAACCCTGGCCGTACCCCATTTACCCGGATTCCCTCGCTGGCAAGTTCCTGGCTTAGCCCGATGGTCAAGGTGTCTACTGCCCCTTTACTCGCTGCATAGTCAATATATTCGTTGGGTGATCCCCAGCGGCTGGCAGCGGATGAGATATTGACAATGGCTCCACCGTCGCCCCCCTGTTTGGTCGACATTCTTTTTATGGCTTCGCGGCAGCAGAGTAGGGTGCCGGTGACATTTGTGCGAAGTACCTGGTTAATTCGCTCCGCTTCCATTTTTTCAACGCGCATTTGGGGTTTGAGGGTCGCGGCATTGTTCACCAGGTATTGAAGAGGGCCGAGTTGCCGGTCGACTTCATTAAATAAGTGGGTGATATCGGCTTCTGATGAAATATCAGCGCGTACGGCGATTGCTTTAGTACCTAAGGCCTTGAGTTCATTGAGCAGGCTTTCGGCCGAGTCTTTTCTCTCCCGATAACTGATAGCGATATGGTATCCGTGCTGGGCAAGTAGTCGTGCCGTTGCGGCACCGATCCCACGGCTTCCACCGGTGACTAAGGCAATATTATTTTTAAGGGGCACTTTTCAACTCCTAAAAGGGGGGAACTATTGGGAATAAAGAGGGGTACCTTTGATTTTTTCTATTGTTGTTAAAGAATGAGGGGGGGTATCCGAAAAATACGGAGGGGGCACTGGCGGCAGCGCTGCCAGTGCCCTTGGATGAGATCGGACTTAATGGGCTTTAATACAACTGCGGCCCACCGTCGCCATATTCTGAGTCGTTTTGCAGGCTCAACTCGCCAGCGGCGCTATTCAAATACTCCGCATCGGACTCCGACTTGAGCTTGATCATCAAGCGCAGGTCATTGGAGGAGTCGGCGTGGGCGAGGGCATCTTCGTAGGTGATTTCGCCGCGGTCATAGAGTTCATACAGGGCCTGGTCGAAGGTCTGCATACCCTGTTCGCCGGAACGCTTCATCAATTCTTTCATTTTATGAACCTCGCCCTTGCGGATCAGGTCTGACATCAGCGGGGTATTGATCATGACCTCCAGGCAGGCGCGGCGGCCGTCGCCGTCGGGTGTCGGCACCAGCTGCTGTGCCACCATGGCTTTCAGGTTCAGAGACAGGTCCATAAACAGCTGTTGGTGGCGATCTGCGGGGAAGAAGTGAATGATACGGTCCAGGGCCTGGTTGGCATTGTTGGCGTGCAGGGTGCAGAGACACAGGTGGCCGGTCTCGGCAAAGGCGATGGCGTGGTCCATGGTCTCGCGTGAGCGAACCTCACCAATCAGAATGACGTCCGGCGCCTGACGCAGTGTATTTTTCAGGGCCACCTCAAAGGACTCAGTATCCAGGCCAACTTCACGCTGGGTCACAATACAGCCGCGATGCTGGTGAATAAATTCGATCGGGTCCTCAATGGTAATGATATGGCCTTTGGAATTTTCATTGCGATGGCCAATCATCGAGGCGAGAGAAGTAGATTTACCGGTACCGGTGGCCCCTACGAAAATAATCAGGCCGCGCTTTGTCATCGCAAGGTCTTTGAGTACATCCGGAAGGTTGAGTCCATCGATAGTGGGGATCTTAGTCTCAATACGACGCAATACCATGCCCACCAGATTGCGCTGGAAAAATGCCGAGACCCTGAAGCGGCCTACGTTGCGCACAGCAATGGCGTAGTTCAGTTCTTTTTGCTCGGCGAATTCGCGCCGCTGTTTCTCATTCATGGTGCCCACCACCAGTTCGCGGGCTTTCTCCGGTGTGAGCGAGGTGCTACTGCAGGGTACAACACGGCCATGCAATTTGATGGAGGGGGGTATGCCAGCGGTGATAAACAGGTCCGAAGCGCCTTTCTCTACAACCAGTTGGAGGAGTCTTTCAATTTCCATGGTGTTTACCGCGTTTTATTTTTGACAGAGATGGGCCCTTGTTATGGGCCCAAGTGCAATACCGACTAAAAGTTTTCCGGCATCTTGGCTTTTTCCCGCGCGACTTCGCGGCTGACAATACGGCGTGCAACCAAGTCTTCCAGGCACTGATCCATGGTCTGCATGCCGACGCTGGCACCAGTCTGGATAGCGGAGTACATCTGCGCAATTTTGTCCTCGCGGATCAGGTTGCGGATTGCGGGGGTGCCGCGCATGATCTCGTGGGCGGCGACACGGCCGCCACCATTTTTCTTCAGTAGGGTCTGGGAGATTACCGCCTGCAGGGACTCCGACAGCATGGAGCGCACCATCGCTTTTTCCTGCGCAGGGAATACGTCTACAACCCGATCAATGGTTTTCGCTGCAGAGGTGGTGTGCAGGGTACCAAATACCAGGTGGCCGGTTTCTGCGGCAGTCAGTGCCAAGCGGATGGTTTCCAGGTCCCGCATCTCACCCACGAGAATAATATCGGGGTCTTCACGCAGTGCCGAACGCAGTGCTTCGGCGAAGCCGTGGGTATCCCTGTGTACCTCGCGCTGGTTCACCAAGCACTTTTTCGATTCGTGTACGAATTCAATCGGGTCTTCAATGGTAAGGATATGCTCGTACTTGTTGTCGTTGATGTAGTCCATCATCGCGGCCAGGGTGGTGGACTTACCGGAACCGGTAGGCCCTGTTACCAATACAAGGCCGCGAGGGGTGTCAGAGATCTGCTTGAAGACCTGGCCCATGCCCAGGTCTTCCATGGTCAGTACCTTGGAGGGAATGGTCCGGAATACAGCGCCGGCCCCGCGGTTGTGGTTAAAGGCATTCACACGGAAACGGGCCACGCCAGGCACTTCAAAGGAGAAGTCCGTTTCCAGCAGCTCTTCATAATCCTTGCGTTGCTTATCGTTCATGATCTCGTAGATCAGGCTGTGCACCTGCTTGTGTTCCATGGCTGGCAGGTTGATACGGCGCACGTCGCCGTCCACACGAATCATCGGTGGCAGGCCGGCGGAGAGGTGCAGATCCGAGGCGTTCTGCTTGGCGCTGAAGGCGAGAAGTTCAGTGATATCCATACTGCTACCTTATGGTTCTTGTTTGGGCTCAGGTAAAATCGCCACTCAATTCGGTGAGGGCCCCAGTATATGCGCAAAGAGACAATCGTCGAAAACCTGAATGCAGTAGGTGAACGGATTGTGACATGCTGCAACAACTGCGATCGCAACCCGGCAGAAATCACTCTGCTGGCGGTCTCCAAAACGCGACCGGCAGAAGATCTGCGCATCGCCTACGCGGCAGGCCAGCGCCACTTTGGCGAAAACTATTTGCAGGAAGCCCTGGAAAAACAGGAGGCCCTGTCTGACCTGGATATTCACTGGCATTTCATTGGGCCGTTACAGTCGAACAAGAGCCGTGCAGTGGCCGAGAGGTTCCAATGGATGCACACAGTGGACCGACTGAAAATTGCTCAGCGTCTTTCATCACAGCGCCCCAAAAATCTGGACCCTCTCAATATCTGTCTGCAAGTGAATATCGATGGCGAGCAGAGCAAGTCTGGCATAGCTCCACAGGATTTGGCGGCACTGGCGCGCGAAGTGGTGAAACTACCCGGGCTGAGTTTGCGCGGACTGATGGCGATTCCCGCTGAGCGACAAGGTATTTCCGCTCAACAAGAGCCTTTTGCCAGGCTGGCCAGCTTGCTTCAGCACTTACGTGAAGAATTTCCTAGCGAAACCATGGATACCCTGTCGATGGGAATGTCCGGGGATATGGAGGCGGCGATTGCCTGTGGCGCCACCATTGTGCGCATTGGCACAGATATTTTTGGCGCGCGTAATTATTCTGCGTGAAAGAGGCTGTGTTTTACCCGATATTTGCTAGGGAAATGGAATGATGAAATCGGGGCTTCTCGAGGTGGTATTACTGGGATTAACCCTGTGTGCGGAGATGGCTTAATCAATGGCACAGAACTTGTGGACTACTCGGTTGGCGCTTGAGTGGTTGGCATTTACTAAAAAGAGGGAAGGAAAGAATACACTGCGCTCAGGGCTGTATGAGGCATGGATGCCGATTACGAGCTTACAGGGATGTATTCACAGGGCATCTCGAGTGCAGTGTATTCTTTCCTTCTGACCCAGTAGTATTTGTCTGCAATCATTTTTCTTTCCTAGGATTTCCATGATTACCAACTTGCTCAATAATACGGTAACCAGGTCGCTGTGACCGGAGCCGACACTGGTTGTGGATGATGATAATTGCCCTAAGCCTGTTTGCGATAATAGTGGTAGTAGAATTGAAATGAAAACGGTCCAGGGGACCGTTTTCATTTCGATAGGGACCTAATATTAATTGTTTAGCGCTAGCTTCTTTTTCCGTTCCTCGCTGAGCAAATGCTCTGCAAAGAAGAATGCTGTAGCTTGAGTGAAGGCATCGCTGTTCTCTTTTTTGCGATAACCGTGCCCCTCGTTTAATGCATTCATATACCAAACCTGGTTGCCGTTTTCACGCAGGGCATCCACGATTTGCTCGGCTTCTGTAACAGGTACTCGAGGGTCATTTTGTCCCTGTACCACAAACATGGGCACCTGGATTTTCCCCACATTATTGTTGGGGCTGATTTTTTCCAGGAAGGCCCGCATCTTAGGGTCGCGCTCATCACCATATTCTGCTCGGCGCAAGTCGCGACGGTAGCTCTTAGTGTTGGTGAGGAAGGTGACAAAGTTAGAGATGCCGACAATATCCACAGCAGCTTTTAGGCGGTCCGAGTAGTAGACACTACTGGCCAGCACCATATAGCCGCCATAGCTACCGCCGAAGACAGCAACCCGCTCGGCATCCAAGTCTGGCTGTGTGGCGATCCAGTCCAGCAAGGCACCGATGTCTTTCACGGAGTCCTCGCGCTTATAGCCGTTGTCCATGGCCAGGTAGCTTTTACCATAGCCGGCAGAACCGCGTACGTTGGGTGCAATTACTGCGGCGCCAAGTTCCTCCAACCACATTTGATAGGTGCTGGAGAACAGCGGACGATATTGCCCTTCGGGTCCGCCATGAATGGAAATAATGACTGGTACCGGACCTTTAGTGTTGCGTGGTTTGTACACAAAAGCTGGGATTTCCCGAGGTTTGCCGTCTACCTTGTCGAAAGTTGGGTAGTGCACCAGCTGGGGTTCGACAAACTGCTCGGTGTCGAGGCCGCCGACTTCGCTGAATGTCCAGCGGTTGAGGTCGCCACTGGAGAGTGGACGACGGCCCAGCTCTAAAACGAAAGTATCTGTTGGAGTTTTTGGGGTATTCAGGGACATCGCCAGCTTATCGCCTCGAGGGTTGAACTCGATGCCGCCGATAACGCCAATCGGGAGGGAATCAACCTTGCGATAGCGGTCATTGCGCGGGTTAAAGAGATAGAGTGAGGACACGCCGCCCTCGTTAACCACAAAGGCGCCCCGGCGACCATCTTTACTGAGAACAAAGTCGTTGATGTCCCAGGGAATATCAACAGTAATAACTTTTTCATCACCACTGGCTAAGTCTTTGCGAATCAGCTGGGTGAATTCTCCCCCTTTGTCACTCATCAGGAATGCGGAACGGTCGTCATAGCTGAAGCCAACGGGAAAATTGCGGGAGTCTACATCGTCATCCCCGGCGAGCAGTTTCAGTTCTCCGCTATCGAGGTCCAGCAGGTGGACTTTGGACCGAGTGGAGGAAACATACTGCAACAAGAGCAGTTGGCTACCGGATTGTGAGAAGCCGCTAGGCCCCCACCAACTGCCATCTGTTGATTTCAGGATCAGGCGGTCTTCTTTCTTAGCTCCGTCAAAAGTGGTGAGCCAGATATCATTGGCTTTGCCGTCGCGGCGAGTACTCTGATAAGCCATGGCTGAGCCTTGCTTATTCCAGAGGATGGCGCCGTTTCGGGATTCGCCATCAGTGATCATCTCACTCTGGCCGCTCTGCGTTTCAAATAGAAAGATCTGCGTATACTCATTCCCGCCAGCATCCATAGTGAATGCCAGTTGCTCGTGATCCGGGCGCGTGGCGACACTGCCGATAGGCTCTTCGAAGAAGGTCAACTGACGGCGGGCGCCACCGGCGCGACCTACTTTGTGTAATTGGTTCACCTCGCCAAAGCGGGTGCTGACATACATTCCGTTGCCATCTATATCCCAGCCGCGGAAGCTGGCTGAGCGTACATTTTGATAGCGGTTCAGTTCATCAATGATGCTCTGGGGTATCTGTGGAATGTCTTGCAATATCAGTTGGCCGTTGTTTAGGGTACGAGTTTCCACCGCACCGGCAGCGCCCGTCGCGCAAAGCAGTGCGGCGGTCACTAAAGAGCGCCATTTATGCATATCATTCTCCTTGGCAACGCGCGGGGCGCGTTTCTCTTGTTATTGGAATTGAGCGACCACATATTAACGAAATCCCCGTTGGGGAGAATAGCGACTGAAATTCACAGCAGCTGAGCCGAGTGCTCGCCGAGGTAACCCGAGTGACTGCAAAAAATCCCAAAATCGTTTTTATCGGCGGCGCCGGCAATATGGCCGGAGCAGTGATTGGCGGCCTGCTTGCGGCGGGGTACCCGACTGAAAAAGTGGTTGCTACCGGGCGCGACCCTCTCAAGTTGGAGGCATTTGCCAAACGCCATGGCGTTGTAGCACACGATGACAATATTGCTGCAATCGATGAAGCCGATGTTATCGTGCTGTCAGTTAAACCCCAGGTCATGCGCGATTTGTGTATGGATCTGCGTCCCCATCTGGCTGGACGCAACCCCCTGGTGATAACCCTGGCTGCCGGTATACCCTTGGCTGCCTATCAGCGCTGGCTCGGAGAGCACCTGCCAATTGTGCGTGCTATGCCAAATACCCCAGCGCTGGTTCAGGCGGGGGTCACCGGTCTATACGCTGATGCGGCGGTGACCGCTGAACACCGCGCTATTACCGAGCGTATAGTCAATGCTGTAGGTATTTCCCTATGGGTGGATCAGGAAGAAGGTATCGACCAGGTCATCGCCGTTGCGGGTTCCGCTCCTGCATATTTTTTCCAGTTTATGGAAGCGATGATTGATGCGTCATCTGCCAGTGGCTTTGACCGTGCTGATGCCGAACGTCTCGTGTTGCAAACTGCCCTGGGCGCCGCCAAACTGGCCATGGTTAGCGAAGTGGATGTGGCCCAATTGAAACGCAATGTGATGTCACCGGGTGGCACCACCGAACGCGCGGTACAGCGCTTCGAGCAGGGTGGCCTTCCCCAGTTGGTGGCGGCTGCGATGCGCGATTGTGCCGAGCGTGCCGCGGAAATGGCCAGGGAACTGGACCGCTAAAAAAACGAGTAAAAAATAGCGCACAGCGCTGCAAGTCATTCACTCTTTGGGGTTTTTCAATGACAAATACCTTCAGTAGTATCGGCGTTTTCCTGGTAGCAACCCTAGGTATCCTGTATCTGTTTGCAGTGTTGATGCGTTTCTTACTACAGCTGGCCCGTGCGGATTTCTACAACCCTATTTCCCAGGGCATTGTGAAAGTTACCAACCCGCTGTTGCTGCCGCTGCGCAAGGTAGTGCCGGGACTTTTTGGGCTGGATATGGCCTCGGTAGTTCTGGCGCTGTTGGTGGGGCTGGTGATGATCCTGGTTTGCGGCATGTTTGCCGGCTTTGGACTCTTCAATCCTCTCAGTGCTTTGCTCTGGTCCCTGATCGGTTGCGTGGCCACAGTTATTGCGGTGGTATTTGTTGGTCTATTGGTTTCCATTGTCTTCAGTTGGATTGCGCCCCATAGCGGACACCCGGCATTGATGTTATTGCGCCAGCTACTGGAGCCATTCTGCGCACCGGTGCGGCGCTTGATACCCCCTTTGGGGGTGATTGATATCAGCCCGATTTTTGTGTTTATCCTGCTTACCGTGGCGGACAAACTTCTGGTCGGTTTCGCGCAGATGGCTAATATGCCGGCTTTTGTTTACAGGCTGTTCTGGCATATCCCCGGTTTCTGAGAGGCCCTGCCGCAAGTTTTCTTCCGGCGCGCGCACTGGATCGCATCTGGCGCGGTGTTAGACTCTTATACTAATCGCCGATGGCCCCGCCCCGAGCGACAAATGGCTGGGGCCCTGTCCGCAGGGTATAAATAACAAGAACACCGTGAAATGGAAGACGCACTCTTACGCCAGCATATTGCCGATTACGACCGTTGGAAGAAGAATCTGGATCGCCAGTTTGCCCAGTTCAACCAGTGGTTACAGCAACACTTCCCAAACTCCGCCGGTGCCTGCCAAGTGGTACAACAGGCTCGAGCACTGCTCACCGATGATCAGTTTACCCTCGTCTTGGTCGGCGAGTTCTCCCGCGGCAAGACGGAGCTGATCAACGCTTTGCTGTCGCAGACCTACGGTCAGCGGCTGCTGCCCTCCAAGCCTGGACGCACCACCATGTGCCCCACGGAAATTTTCAGTGATGGGTGCGAGCGCGCCAGTTTGCGTCTGTTGCCCATAGAAACCCTAGCCACCAATACCAGCCTGGAAAGCTTTCGCCGGATTCCACAGAAGTGGGTCACCCAGGAGTTCGACTCTAATGATCCCGAGGCCACCCGCACCACTTTGTTAAAGGTGGCTGCGACTAAATCGGTAAAGCCTGAGGAGGCAGCGCGCTACGGCTTTGATCGTCGCCACTTGGATGACAAAGGTAACTTGGTGGAAATCCCCGCGTGGCGCTATGCGTTGATCTGCCTGCCGCATCCGTTGCTGGATCAGGGGCTGCGTATTATTGATACGCCTGGACTGAATGCTCTAGGCAATGAGCCTGAGTTGACCCTCAGTACCTTGCCCAGCGCCCAGGCAGTGGCCTTCCTGCTGGCTGCGGATGCTGGTGTCAGTGGCACTGATATGAATATGTGGGAGACTCACCTGGCACCACTACGCGAGCATCGCGGCACTGCGGTGATGGCGCTGCTGAATAAAGTGGATGTGCTTTGGGATGATCCCGATGAGGATGCGGAGTTATTATTGCGGCGCATGAGCGCCCAGGTTGCCAAGTTGCTGTCTGTGCCGCAGGAGAGTGTCGCCGGTGTCTCGGCGAAAATGGCGTTACTAGCGCGCCAGCAGCGTGATGCGGACCTGCTGCGCAACAGTCGCTTTGCCGATTTTGAAAAACTATTGGTGCAGCGCCTGCTGGAGCATCGCCAGAAAGTGGCGGAGCACCGCTCACTGCATCAGGCCCTTACCCTAATGGCGGACACTCGCGACCTGCTCAAGCGTCGCCTCAATAGCGGTCGCGCCGCATTGGTGCACTTGCAGCGCAATAGCGCTAATAGCGAGGAGCAGTTGGCCGAACTGGGCCAGTTGCAGCAGACAGTGCGTGAACAGCACAAGCTGTGCCACCAGGAGCTACTTACGCTTAAGTCCAGCCAGCGTATGTTGATGCGCCAGAGCACTTCCCTGCTCGCACCGATATCGACACAGCAACTGCAACTTCTGATCGATGATACCAACAAGGCGTTGCACAAACGCTGGACGCCCATGGGGCTGGCTAAGGCCATCGACAGCTTTATGGAAGGGGTCGATCACCAGCTTGTGAATCTTGAGCGGGAAGTGGATCAGGCAAATCGCCTGTTGGATGCGATTTTCGAGCGCTCCAGTCTGAGGAAGGTAGAGACTGTTGAACAGTATTTCACTGTTCGAAAATTCCGTGCCGCCCTGCGTGGTTTACACCGCCAAGCGGCCCAGTTACGCCGTTCGCCGCAACTGTTGCTGGCGCGACGTAACCGTTTGAGCGAGCGCTTTGTTACCACCTTGGCCAGTGAGGTGGGACGCTTATACAATGAGATAGCTAATGTTGCGGAAAACTGGCTGGAACAGGCACTCGAGCCACTGAAGCAACACGCTCAATACCAAAAGCACCTGCTTAACCGTCACTTGATCAAGCTCACTGAGCTGAAGCAGAAAACCCGCAGCCGACGCACCGATTTGCGCACTCTCGAAGATGAGGTATTACGCAATGATCGGGCCCTCTCGGGATTGGAAGAGTTGCTGCGCCACAGCAGTTCGGCACCACAGCCGCTGGCCCCGGCGCCCCGCGCTCACAATGTTACGCCGCTGAAGGCCTCTCTCAACAGCTAAGTGGGGTGGCGGTTTCTTAGCGGCGGTTTCGGCAATTGTCATAAGTTACGGTGCTCCCGTACACTTGTTGTCTCGGCATTTGCCAACCGCTTAACAACCCGACAGATATAAACGCCTTGTCTACGGAAAACCCCACCGCCTCCCGAGAGGCTCAGAGCACCGTCACTACGGGCTCTGTTGGTCTTGTTGCGCCGAAGAGCCACCGGTTTAGCGAGCCACTGCAGCTGGCCTGTGGGCGCATATTGCAGGACTACACCCTGGTTTATGAAACCTATGGCGAATTGAATTCCGATAAAAGCAACGGGGTTTTAATTTGCCATGCGCTATCGGGCCACCACCACGCTGCTGGTCGGCACGGCCCCGATGACAAGCGACCTGGCTGGTGGGATCACTACATCGGCCCCGGTAAGCCTATCGATACCGATAAATTTTTTGTCGTCTCTCTCAATAACCTGGGTGGCTGTCATGGTTCTACCGGACCGGTTTCCACCAACCCGGCTAGCGGCAAGCCCTGGGGACCTGATTTCCCCTCGTTACGGGTGCGCGATTGGGTGCACAGCCAGGCGCGTTTGGCGGATTTACTGGGTATAGAACAATGGGCGGCAGTGATTGGCGGCAGCCTGGGAGGGATGCAGGCCATGCGCTGGTCACTGGAATACCCAGAGCGGTTGCGTCACTGCGTAGTGATTGCTTCGGCAATGAAACTGTCAGCGCAGAATATCGCTTTCAATGAAACTGCGCGACAAGCCATCACCTCGGACCCGGATTTCTGTGAGGGGCGCTACCTGGAGCTGAACAAGTTGCCGCGCCGTGGTCTGGCAGTGGCGCGTATGATCGGCCATATCACTTACTTATCCGATCACGGTCTCGCCAATAAATTTGGTCGCGAGCTGCGTTCCGGCAGCTTCCAACAGGGGGCCGATGAGGAAGTTGAGTTCCAGATCCAGAGCTACCTGCGCTATCAGGGGGATACCTTTTCTAACAGCTTTGATCCGAATACTTATATTTTGATGACCAGGGCGTTGGATTATTTCGACTTGGCGCGGGAGTATGGTGATGACCCGGTGGCGGCATTTGCCAACGCCCGCTGTCGCTTCCTGCTGATTGCCTTCACCTCCGACTGGCGCTTTGCACCCGAACGCTCACGGGAGATTACCGACGCCCTGATGCATGCCAATGTGCCGGTAAGCTACGCCGAAATCGAATCTGCTATGGGCCACGATGCTTTCCTATTGCCAAATGAGCGCTATGAGGGAATCTTTCGCACTTATATGCAGCGGGTTGCTGTTGAGCAGTTAGAGGACAGGGATTGATGCGTATAGATCTCGATGTTATCCAAGCGTGGATAGCGCCCCATAGTCGTGTGTTGGACCTGGGTTGTGGTGATGGAACTCTGCTGGAACAGCTCGGCAAGAACAAGGGGGTGATAGGCTACGGCCTGGAGATTGACCCTGAGCAGATAACGCGCTGTGTGGAACGCGGAGTCAATGTGGTTGAGCAAAATCTGGATGCCGGACTCAGTAACTTTGCCGATGGCAGCTTTGACGCGGTGGTGATGACCCAAGCGCTGCAGACATTGCGTCACCCGCATCTGGTAGTGGGGGAGATGCTGCGGGTAGGGCGTGATTGTATTATCACTTTCCCTAACTTTGGGCAGTGGAAGGCACGTTGGCACCTCGCTTTTTCTGGACGTATGCCGGTCTCCGATTTATTACCATTTGAATGGTATAACACGCCCAATATTCATTTTTGCACTTTTCGAGATTTTGAAGTGCTATGCAAACAGAACGAGTGGACTATTTTGCACCGCCAGGTAGTATCCGAGTCGAAACTAGGTGTGGCCCTCAAAGACTTTTCACCAAATTTGTTCGGTGAAACCGCGATATATCATCTGACTCGCTAAACTAATATCTGCGCCAAGTTTTTGTCCCCAGTTTTGGGACAAGGCGCAGGTTTTGGTGGATGCCACCGATGGGCTGGCCTACCACCGGGATACAGCGCCAGGGCTCTCAGTGGCTGGCGCTCATAACAATTGGAGGTGAAGTGTGAAACGAATCCTTGCCGCGGCCGCTACCCTGGCCTTGCTTTTCTGGACCGCCAGCGCTGCTGCGCAAGAGGCCCGTGTTATCAAGAACTATGAGGATTTCGGTGACTACCGGGTAGTCTATTCGGTATTTAACAGTGACTTTATCCAGCCAGATATCGCGCAGAAGTACCAGCTGGTACGGGCCAGAGACCGCGCTTTCGTCAATGTTTCAGTGGTGAAGAAAGATGGTGGCACCCGCGGCCTGAGTGCTGAGCTGTCGGGCAATGCAACTAACCTGATCCAGCAGTCGCGGCCACTGAAATTCCTTGAGATTCGGGAGGGTGATGCGGTTTATTATTTGGCACCGTTACGGTTTGAGAATGAAGAGACTCTCACTTTCAATGTAGATGTGACCCTGCCCAATGGTAAAAAAGAGAGAGTGACATTCCGGCGCAAGCTGGAAAGGCCATAGTGGGACTGCCGAGTTCTGCTCCCAGTGCGGCGTGGCGATACCTAAACGCTCCCGAGAATCCATCGCGGGCCATGGGCCCGCTTTTTGTTTGATATAGCATGCTAAAAAGAATTGTTCTGGCCAGCGGCAACGCCGGCAAATTGCGCGAGTTTTCCCAGCTTTTCAGTACCTGGGATATTGAGGTTCTGCCCCAATCGGAGTTCGGCGTTGCCGATGCTGAGGAGACAGGCCTGAGTTTTATTGAGAATGCGTTGATCAAGGCCCGCCACGCCAGCCGCATCAGCGGACTGCCCGCCCTGGCTGATGACTCTGGGCTGGCGGTGGATGCGCTCGGCGGTGCACCGGGGATCTACTCGGCGCGCTATTCCGGTGAAGGGGCCACAGACGCCCGCAATAACAGCAAATTGCTCGATGCCCTGCAGGGTGTCGAAACATCGGCTCGGGGCGCCAGTTTCCACTGTGCGCTGGCTTTTGTGCGCGCTTATGATGACCCTGTGCCCCTTGTATGTAGCGCCCAATGGCGAGGACGCATACTGGAGAAGTCCATGGGAGAACAGGGTTTTGGCTACGATCCCTTGTTCTTTGTGGTCTCGGAGGGTATGACTTCGGCGCAACTGCCGCGCGAGCTGAAAAACCGCCTTAGCCATCGTGCTCAGGCAATGGCACAATTTGATGTGATGTGGCGTGAAAATATGTCAGGTGCCGACCTTGCCTGAAAGTAGGGGCACACTGCAGTTGCCACCTCTGAGTCTCTATGTGCATATTCCCTGGTGTGTACGCAAGTGCCCCTATTGTGATTTCAATTCTCACCAGGCTGCCCAGGACCATACCGATACTGAATACGCCCTACCTCAGGCCGATTATGTGGCACAGCTGCGGCGTGATTTGGTGAGCCAGTTACCTTGGGTACAGGGGCGAAAACTACAATCTATCTTCTTTGGCGGTGGCACCCCGAGTCTGTTCTCTCCCGAAGCAATTGGGCAAATCTTGGAAATGGCTGAAGAGCTTGTGGGGTTTGCAAAGGGTATCGAGATTACATTGGAAGCGAATCCGGGTACCTTTGAGCAGGCAAAATTCACGGGCTACCGTGCAGTTGGGGTCAATCGCCTGTCGATTGGGGTGCAGAGCTTCAATAGTACGCAGTTATATAACCTTGGCCGTATTCACAGCGGTGATGAGGCAGCCGGCGCTTTGGAGATGGCACGCAGGGCCGGTTTCGACAATATCAACCTGGATCTGATGCACGGTCTACCGGAACAGACGGAGGCGGAGGCGTTGGAAGACCTGCGTCGCGCTGTGTCCCTGGCACCTGAGCATATCTCCTGGTACCAACTCACTATTGAGCCCAATACGGCCTTCTATAGTGCACCACCTTGCACTCCTGGATCACAGCTGATTGCCAGCATGCAGGGCAGTGGCCGTGAGCTCCTCGCCTCAGAGGGATATTTCCGCTATGAAGTGTCGGCTTATAGTGGGCGGGGACTGGAATCCCGCCACAATCTCAACTACTGGTCATTTGGTGACTACCTGGGCATTGGGGCTGGAGCCCATGGCAAAGTGACACTACCGCGGGAAAGGCAAGTGGTACGCAGTCGCCGAACACGTACACCGCGGGACTATCTTTCAATCTCTTCAACCAAGGATGAATTACTGCCTTGGGAACTGGCGGCACCCCACGTGGATGCTGTTGAGTTGCAGGACCTGCCGTTGGAATTCCTGATGAACGCTCTGCGTCTGGTCGATGGGGTGTCCCTGGATACTTTTGCTCGTTATACCGGCCTGCCCCTGGAGCGGCTGCAGCGGCAGTGGCCGACCCTGGAAGCTATGGAACTGGTGCAGCCTCTTGAACAACGCATCGCCGCCAGCGCGTTTGGCTTCAACTATCTTGATGAGATTCTGCAGTGCTTTCTGGAGCAGCCGTGAAGCCCTGGGGACTTGAAAAGCGGATCAGCGCCCCAATCTACGCACATAATGGCGCATCCTGGTTGTGTTACCACAACCTGCATCATGAGATGATGCGTCTGCGGTGGCCCCGCATTGAGTAACTAAAGAACAGGAAAGCAATATGAGCGAGCACGCAATCATCAATGTAACTGACGCAGAGTTCGAAGCTCAGGTTCTCAAGGCTGACGGCCCGGTGCTGGTAGACTTCTGGGCACAGTGGTGCGGTCCGTGCAAAATGATCGCTCCAGTCCTGGATGACCTTGCAGGTCACTATGGTGACAAACTAAAGATCGTCAAAGTCGACGTGGATACCAATAAGGAAACTCCGGCAAAATACAATGTACGCGGTATTCCCACCTTGCTGCTATTTAAAGGCGGCAATGTGGAAGGAACCAAAGTTGGTGCCCTTTCCCGTGCCCAGCTGACCGAGTTTATCGACAGCCAGCTGTAATCTGGCCAGTCCATCCTGTAAAGAAGGTAAATTTCTTTGCAGGATGGAAAACACCCGTTATACTGGCTGTAATTCTGTAATAGTTGAGCCAGCTGTGAATCAGTGACGAACAGCTGAAGAAAACGCCCCTCCACAGGGTCCCTGACCATTCCCGGCGTGTATATTCCTCAAATTGAGCTTAATTGATAGTGCTCTACCTTTTGATTATGGAGAGCTGAAGCTTGAATAGGTATTACGCTTTTGATAGGCAAGGCTACCTCGGTGTACCGGGCAAATAAAAGAGCAAACCTCTGATTTTCAAACCCCTCCCTAAAATAATTTCCGGCGTGTCCGCGCCATATGACAACTGAAACCTTAATAAGCAATTGGTATGAATCTCTCCGAATTAAAAACCAAACCCATTGAAGAGTTGATTGAAATAGCCAAAGGTATGGGCCTGGAAAACCTGGCCCGGTCGCGCAAACAGGATATTATTTTCAATATCCTCAAGCGCCACGCCAAAAGCGGTGAAGATATTTATGGCGATGGCGTATTGGAAATCCTTCAGGATGGTTTTGGATTTTTGCGTTCCGCTGACTCCTCTTATCTTGCGGGACCGGACGATATATACGTTTCCCCCAGCCAGATTCGCCGCTTTAATTTGCGTACGGGTGACTCGATATCCGGAAAGATTCGCCCACCCAAAGAGGGCGAGAGATATTTCGCTTTATTAAAAGTTAACGAAATTAACTTCGATAAACCGGAAAATGCCCGTAATAAAATTCTTTTCGAAAACCTCACCCCGCTTTTCCCTAACGATCGTCTTGCTCTTGAATGTGGCAATGGTGCCACGGAAGATTTGATTGGCCGAATTATTGATTTGGTTGCACCGATTGGTAAGGGGCAGCGCGGTTTGATTGTGGCACCACCAAAAGCGGGTAAAACAATCATGCTGCAAAATATGGCACAGGCCATTACACGCAATAACCCTGAGTGTCACTTGATCGTACTGCTGATTGACGAGCGCCCGGAAGAAGTGACTGAGATGCAACGATCAGTGCGCGGTGAAGTTGTGGCTTCTACCTTTGATGAGCCACCCGCCCGTCACGTACAAGTTGCTGAAATGGTGATTGAGAAAGCCAAGCGTTTGGTGGAACACAAGAAAGACGTAGTGATCCTATTGGATTCCATTACCCGTCTGGCGCGAGCGTACAACACCACTGTACCGAGCTCTGGTAAGGTGCTGACAGGTGGTGTGGATGCTCACGCTCTGGAGCGCCCCAAGCGTTTCTTCGGTGCCGCGCGAAACATTGAAGAAGGCGGAAGTCTGTCTATTATTGCTACTGCACTGATTGATACCGGCTCGAAGATGGATGAAGTTATTTTCGAGGAGTTCAAGGGTACAGGTAATATGGAGTTGCAACTGGATCGCAAGATCGCTGAAAAGCGGGTATACCCGGCGATAAATGTGCGCCGTTCCGGTACGCGCCGCGAAGAGCTATTGATGCCTGAAGGTGAGTTGCAAAGAGTATGGATTTTGCGCAAGCTACTTCACGATATGGAAGATGTAGCGTCAACTGAATTCTTAGTGGATAAATTGAAAGATTTCAAGACAAATGATGAATTCTTCCTGTCCATGAAACGGAAATAATTTTTATATATAAAAGGCGCCAGTATAGGCGCCTTTTATATTCTGGATTGAATAAGGCGAATATTTGCGCTAATTAATGTTGAAAAGGCGAGCTATTAGGCATATAAAGTTCCACATCGTGGCGCTGGATATGAATTTTATTGAGCAGCGCCCGACCGAATTGGCTCAGGAGTTACTCCGTTAAAGGGCCAATCTCAAATGGATAATCTGGTGGAGCTGGTTATCCATTTGTGACTGCACGACAGCCCACACATCTAGTGAGAACCTTTTGTGAATATCTATATTGGAAATCTGGCCTACGCGGTAACCTCTGATGACCTGCACGAAGCTTTCGGCGCATTCGGAGAAATCTCTCGGGCTACTGTGATCACCGACCGTGAGACTGGCCGCTCTAAAGGCTTCGGTTTCGTAGAAATGCCTAACGACGATGAAGCGCGCAAAGCAATCGAAGAGATGAACGACCAGCCTATGTCTGGCCGTAACATCCGCGTTAATGAAGCTAAGCCTCGCGAAGATCGTCCGCGTCGTCCTCGCTTCTAAGCTTGCGACAAGCTTAAGATTTTTTCGGCCCGCAGCTTTTAGCTAGCGGGCCGTTTCTTTCTTCTTTCCTTTTTGCACCCTGAATAGGGCGCCATTCCCCATTTTGTCTGTTCTGTTTTACACTGCGCGCTGGATTATTCTTTCGGCCGGTAGCTCATGAAATACAAAGACCTGCGTGACTTTATCAAGCTGTTAGAAAAACGCGGCCTGTTAAAGCGAGTTCAGCATCCTGTCGATCCGAATCTGGAGATGACGGAGATAGCCGATCGCGTGCTGCGCAGTGGGGGCCCCGCCTTACTGTTTGAAAATCCGGTGGGTTATGAGACCCCAGTATTGGCGAATCTGTTTGGTACCACCGAGCGAGTGGCATTGGGCATGGGGCGTGAGAGTATCGACGAGTTGCGCGAGGTAGGGGAGCTCCTAGCTTTTCTCAAAGAGCCGCAACCACCGGAGAATCTGCGTGATGCCTGGGAGAAACTGCCTGTCTTCAAGCAGGTCTTGAATATGGGACCAAAGGTGCTCAAGGGAGCTGCCTGCCAGCAAGTGATATTGGATAAAGGGCAGGTAGATTTACACGCGTTACCTATTCAAACCTGTTGGCCGGGCGATGCAGCGCCGCTGGTAACCTGGCCGCTGGTAATTACCCGTGGACCTGAGAAAAAACGCCAGAATCTGGGGATTTACCGTATGCAGTTGATTGGTAAAAACCGCTTGATTATGCGCTGGCTCAGTCACCGTGGCGGTGCACTGGATTACCGCGACTGGTGCAAGCAACATCCCGGTGAGCCGTACCCTGTGGCCGTTGCTTTGGGTGCGGATCCCGCTACGATTTTGGGGGCTGTAACCCCGGTACCAGACACTTTGTCTGAGTATGCTTTTGCCGGCCTGTTGCGCGGTGATAAAACTGAAGTGACGAATGCCTTGTTAAGCGAGCTCCAGGTGCCTGCCAGTGCAGAATATGTGCTGGAAGGGTTTATCTACCCCGATGATATGGCAGATGAGGGGCCCTATGGGGACCATACTGGCTATTACAATGAGGTAGATCGCTTTCCGGTATTTACCGTGGAGAAGGTGACTCACCGCAGGAATCCTATTTATCACAGTACTTATACTGGGCGGCCACCGGATGAGCCGGCAATTTTGGGAGAGGCACTCAATGAGGTATTCGTACCGATTTTACAGAGGCAATTCCCTGAGATTGTCGATTTCTATCTGCCACCAGAGGGCTGCTCCTACCGCCTCGCTGTAGTGACTATGAAAAAGCAGTATGCCGGCCATGCCAAGCGAGTGATGATGGGAATCTGGTCTTTTCTACGCCAGTTTATGTATACCAAGTTTGTGATCGTCACTGATCACGATGTTAATGCAAGGGACTGGAATGATGTTATCTGGGCCATGACGACCCGGATGGACCCGGTAAGAGATACAGTAACGGTTGAAAACACCCCGATCGATTACCTGGATTTTGCCTCACCGGTATCGGGCCTGGGTTCCAAGATTGGCTTTGATGCTACCAATAAGTGGCCAGGTGAGACCGACCGAGAGTGGGGTATTCCCATTGAGAAAGATCCAGAGGTGGTCAAAAAAGTGGATGAAATCTGGTCCAAGTTGGGTCTTGGATAACGCCATTCTTAGCAGTTTCCGTTTGCTACTCCTTTCCCATCAGGGCGCCATTGAGGTGCTTCGCTAAAGACTGCCAGTTCATCGAACTAGCAGTCGTAGCTCGCTATTTCCCATGCTTTATCGCAGTTCAATTTATCTGCATCTATAAGCCAAACCAACGACGTCAAATACTTTTATGTCATGTCTTTACGGCTTTTTAAATAAATGTGGATGAGAAATTTTGATGAGAATAATTTATACAATTGGCTTTTTGACTATTGGTATTTTGGGGATTTGGGCGATATTACCAAGTGAGCAGGAGAAAAGTGCCACTATTAATAATATTGAGGAGTTCATGCCGGCGATCATGCATGAGGCGGCCATTCCCGGTATGGCGGTGGCGAAAGTAAAGGGTGGCGAACTTGTTTTTCAACAAGTATACGGGATGGCGGACTTGGAATCTGGCAAAGCAGTCACCCTGGATACCCTATTTAATATTGCCTCAATCAGTAAACCGATTATGGGTGTTACCTTACTGCAGTTAGTAGATGAGGGAAAACTGGGGCTCGACAAGGATGTTAATGTATATCTACCATTTGTAATCGATAACCCACACATAGATGGAGAACAAATTACCTTAAGGAATTTGGCAAGTCACTCCGCAGGTATTGCAGATTATTACGATTATAATAATTATTCAGAGAATCGTGATCCAGAAATCAGCTTGGAGCAGCATCTCCGCTCACTGCTCATTAATACTGGTAGTCTTTACAACAATGGAAATTATTTTCTGAAATCGTTCCCAGGAGAAAGCAGATCCTATAGTAATCTATCCGCAGGCTTGGCAGGATTTCTGGTGGAGTCTGTTACTGGTCAATCTTTGGCTGGCTACAGTGATAATACATTGTTTAATAGGTTGGAGATGGAGAGTACAAGTTGGAGGCTCAATGACCTGGATTTGGACTCTATAGCCGTTCCCTATAAGGTGGAACAATGTATTCCATTTATTGGGCTGTGTACTGATAGTGAATCCAGTAAATTAAATTACCTTATAGGAAAATTTATCAACCCACCTTTTGAATATAGGTCTTTCCATCCCTATCCGCACAATGGCAACCCTCAGTATCCAGATGGAGGTATTCGTACAACTATTACAGATCTCAGCGACTTTTTGCTTGCTATATTGCACAACCGAGATAAGTCTGACAGGAAGATTCTGTCTGATTCTATGTACAAGGAAATGTTTCGCTTACAATTGCCAGAGACAATTTCCGACTCGCAGCGTTTTTTCTGGCGGGATCGTAATGGGCTTACGGGGCATATGGGATCAGATTTGGGTGTATTTACGGCAATGTACTTTGATATTGAGCGTAAAGATGGATTTATTATCCTGATGAATCGGGGCGTTGATGCTACATCAGCGGTTGCGATGAAGAAGATTGCTAGTCGTCTAATGGAAATATAGTAATAATTTTGTCGATCAATATTTTAAGCGGGTCATGTGGACGATCGATTCTGGGGGGGGCTCTTAAGCACCCTGAATATAGGGAGCTAATTGCAAAACCGAAAAGTTATTTGGTGAAGCTCAAGTAAATATAACGACCAAGTTTGAAAGTTCACTATAGATTCCCAGAACAACCGACACACTTGGAGGATTTACCAGCGAACCACCAGCACTACTTAGCTTTTGAGTAGCTGGAATACGGCAAACTCCTAGGCAAAGAAGGCTAGAGTGAGCCAGGCAGCTTTGTGCCGTCTGAGATGACGCTAGTGCGCATATAAACTGTCATTGATCTCTAAGCTAAATTACTGACAGTTATTCTATTCAGTAAAGAGCGGCAGTGCTTTTTCCTGCCATCTTTTTTTACGCGCTTGCTTCATCGCAATTCCCATAAAGTAGTATGATCCACAGGATCTTGAACTTTAGTGTCCTAGTCTAATGGAGCACATGGTTGTGTGCCCTGTTGGATGAGCTACTGTGGCTTTCGCAAGGTTGATAAAGCTGGCTTTAGGTGACAGGTATTGCCGAAGTTTATATGGTTGTGTTTCTGCTGACAAAACCTATTGATTTTGGAGACTGATTTAAAAATTACAAAGTGAAGGAGTGGTAAAAAATGGAATTGATTATCTTTGTCATCATAATGGTGGCGGTATTGGTTTTGCCGCTAAAGTTAGCAGCGGCCATGCTGGGAGCGAAAAATACCGGGGTTTTTTATTGCCTCTTTGCCCTGTTATTGGCTCTGATTATTCAACGGATTGTCGGGGGCATGTTGCCAGGGGTGAGCGATAGTGCCGGCGTTTTAATGACGATTCCATTGGCGGCTATTGCCTATATGCTGGTTTTGGGGACAGGCTTCTTAAAGGCAATACTTATTGCTCTTCTACAGGGAGTAATTACCTTTTTTGCGATGTTGTTATTTGCGGGGATGTTTGTGAATATCTAAGTAATTCGTTTTTCCAAATGTACCCTTACAATATTTCTGATCGCAAGCAGGGAGCCTTATGCCGAGGACCCTGCTTGAATCTCAATTTAAATTTTTCCTGCCCCTGGGCTTTTGCTTTAATTTTCTGTTGTCGCTGGGCAATTGTTCGAGTGTTACTCCAGTCTGCTGCTAGTGTTCAAATATGGAATGTCCGCTATTTGACGACGAAAACGCGCTATTGGCAGATGTGGCCCCTTTGGGAAAGGGCCACATATCCACAAGTTCTCAGATTTAGGCATGCACCCCAAGCAAGGGTTTGTCCTGACTGGGCATGGGCAGCTGCGGTAAATCTTTGACTGCCAGCATCAACCCTTCCTGGAACAGCCGTGCCGCTTTTTCCTTCTCGCCCAGTGCCTGGAATAGTCGGGCAAGTTCAGCTGAACTCACCGGGTCCTGGCGCAACAGCAGGCTTTTCTCAAAATACTGTTGGGCTTTGCCCCAAAGCTCGTTGCGCATACATAGGCGGCCGAGACAAGTGAGCAAATCTGCGCTCTCACCGTATTCTTTTAGCCAACCCTCGGCAGAGGAGAGCTGCGCGGTGGCATCCGCGCCGGTCAGGCAGCCATACAGATCAGCCAGTTTGGGGCTCCACTCCCGATTCAGCAGCCAGCGCAGCTGTTTTTCTGCCTCGCTATCGGCTCCAATCTGGTGCAGCAGCTGGGCGTAGAGACTGCGCAGCTCCATATTGCGTTGCCAGCGACCGTTTAAGCTATGCCAGATGCTTTGCAGTTTGTCACTGTCGTGACGGTTGGCGGCCTCACCCAGCTGGTGTTGATAGGCTTCCAATTCCAGCTGATGTAATTCTTCCTCGCGCATATTGCCGTGCTTTTCCAGCTCGGGTAGAAGTTCACGCAGGCTACTCCAATCTCCAAGGGCATAGTAGGCTTGCTGAAGCAGTTGCAGCAGGGCGGGGTGTTTGGGTTCCACTTGCTTGGCCCGCTTCAGGCTGGCGATGCATTGTTCGTAGTGTTTGTCCTGCAGTTGCATTCGTGCCTGGCTCAGCGCCACTGCGAGACGGGTGTCTTCCCCGCAGGCCTCGGCCTTCGCCAGGAGCTCATTGGCCTCTTCGCGAAATCCAAGTTCGAAGGCACTGCGCGCTGCGGCCAGATAATTGATTAGCGGTGCCTCGGAGCGAGGTGCGCTCTTCAAAAGCTGCCGCCGTGCACGGGACCAGTTGCCCTCCATAAATTCCACTAGGCCGCTGGTAAGCCGCCGGCGGGCGATGCGCTGGCGGCCAAACCGCAACCGGTCGACACTCCCCCTGATTGCGCGAAACAGGCTGCGTGCCAGCCAGAAAACCAGGAATATCGTCAACAGGATAACCAGCAGCGCGACAATGGCGAACCAGAGATTCATCTCGTAGCCTTTGTTGAGCTCGCCGCCGAAACCGATCACCAGATAGCCTGGGTAATTGTGGTTGATTTGTGGCAGCAGGGCGCCGAGTAATAGCAAGGCAATGGCTGCAAAAAGGATCTTTCTCACTGGGCATCCTCTCCCGGTGCTGAAGTGCTTTGACCTGAGGTTTTGTGCAGCCGCTCAATATAGTTGTAAAGCGCTACTTGTGATGCGTTCAGGTCTGGCATCTGCGCCTGAATACGCTCTTGGCTAAGTTCGGAAAGCTGCTTGGCGAGTGTGTTGCGCTGGGTGCTAGCCGTGCCATAGGTCATCAGCAAGTCGTGGGCGCTGTCGAGGGCATCCTTGTAAACCGTGGAATCGCCCCGTAACAGGGCCAGTTGCGCCTGCTCCATGTTCAGGCGCAGGGTTTGGCGAAAACGGGCCTCACTCTGCGGAGAGAGCATTACCGGGTTGATGTCACCGTCGATGGGGCGAACCGATTCACGCAGGAAGTGAGTGAACTGCCGCCAGCTGCGTTTCCAGGCGGGCAGGTTTTCTTGTGCAGGCTCGACTTGGGGCTCTTTTACTGGGGTTTGGGTCATATCGAATTCGGGTTGGATACGAGCACGGATCAGTTGCTCCTCAAGGGCGCGTAAGCGTAGGTATAAGCCTTCCCGATCGACATTTTCCACGAGCTTGAGTGCCGTGATGTCTTTGGCGAGCTGTTGGCGCACCCCGTATAAGTCGGGCAGGTTAACCTGGCGCAGGATAGCATCAACCTTTTCAACTAATCCCAGGGCAGCGCGGCTGTCGTCCTCCAGTATCAGGCGCTGGTTTGCCATACGCAGTAAGTAATCGGCTTCCGCCAGTTGCCAGTCCTCGCGGCTCACGTTGCCCAGCTCACCCAGGCGATTGCCCTGGGCGGTAATACTGCGTTGCATCACTGCTAGCTGTTGCTGCAGCTTGGCTATTGTTTGCGCTTGTTGCTGTATCTGGTTACTTAGAGCGGTATCTGCCCGCTGTAGCTGATCGAGCTGTAGTGCGGGAGCTTGGCTGGTAGCCTGCGGAGATTGAGTGGAAACTGGCCCTGGCTGGCTCTCGGGCTGATCCTGCGACGGCTGTTCGGCCGGAACAGTATTGGAGACGACCTTTTTGGGCGGTATCTCTTCAATATTGCTCGTAGCTTGGGAGGACTCGTTTTGCTTACCGGGTAAAAAGTCTAAATGGGAACTGATGCTGTTGCGAAATTGTGGCCAGCTGAACCAGATGAACGCGATCAGGGCGATAAGCAAAAGGATAAAAACCAGCCACCACCAGGGGGCAGCCCCCTTTCCGGTCCCAGACTTTTTACTTGCAGCCTTACTCTGAGCCGCCTTGGCAAAGTTGCTTTTACTTTGCGTCTGCTCCGCAACCTCTGAGTTTGGTGCGGGAGCATTTGCGGAAGGGGTGTCCTTGGTTTTTTCGTTGGTCATGGGTATGGCGGCGCAGCTGGAATTTGTCGTCGAATTATAGCGAGTAGCGCCGGCCTTAATAGCGGAGTTGGCACCCTTTTAGAATTTTTACTGCAATAGGGCAGCGAATTCGATAGTTATTTATCTCAGCGCTTTGTCCAGAGCTTCCAGCATAGCTTCGTCGCTGGCGTTTGATGCCGTTTGGGGCCTTGTAAAGCCCAATTCCAGGGCCTGTTTCGCGACCCGCTTACTTGGGCAAATGATCGCTGTGTGGCGCAACCGCATATGGGCGGACTGTTCGATGCAACTGGACAGATTTATCAAGGTTTCACCACTGTGCACGGTGATTGCATCCGGTGTGGCGGTATATTCCTTTAGCTGCCCGGGGGCCTCACTGGGCAGGGTACGGCGATACAGTTCACAGTAATCCACTGCAGCGCCACGACTATTCAGAGTATCGCCGATTAAAGTGCGCCCGCCGGAGCCACGGAAGATCAGGATGCGCCTGCCGTGAACTTGTTGTAGCGATGGCAGCATGAGCAGGTCTTCGGAGTTCATTTGGGAACCTACCTGCTCGCAGGGAATACCCCGTGCGCGCAGTGCCTTTGCCGTTGTTGCACCAATGGCGTAATAGCGCGGCCCCTGTGGTAGCTGTGGCCAATAGTCCTCCAGCCAATCCACGCCATGGTGAACAGCATTTTGCGAGACGAAAATCGCCTCGTCGATTTGATCAAAGTCGAGAATGTGATTTTTGATGGCCTGTAGTGCTTCGCCCGTTTCGATGGGCTCTATAGCCAGCATCGGAATATTGTCGACCTGCGCACCCTCTGCGCGAAGCAATGCACACCAGTTGCCAGACTGGTGTGCCGGGCGCGTTGTTAATATGCGCTTGCCGCGTAGCGATTCAGGCATCTTGGGGGCTCAGATGGCTTCAAGTATCTTGCCTGCGCCATCGGCCAGAAGTTGCTCAGCCAACTGAGTGCCGAGAGCTTCGCCGTTGTCGGCGGGGCCGCGACACTCGGCATGAATCAAGGTTTTTCCGTCTGGGCTACCCACTAGGCCGCGCAGCCACAGGCTGTCGCCTTCCAGTTCAGCATAACAGCCGATGGGCACCTGACAGCCGCCATTCAAGCGTTTGACCAAGGCGCGCTCGGCGCTGAGTCGAGCGGCGGTTTCGGCACAATGCAGGGGGGTCAGTAAAGCTTCAAGCTCACTATCGTGGCGAGCCTCAATGCCCACAGCGCCCTGACCGCCAGCGGGCAGCAATACATTTGTGGATAGGAAGCTGCGAATACGTTCGCGCATTTCCAGGCGTAGCAGGCCTGCGGCGGCCAAAATAATAGCGTCGTACTCACCCGCATCCAGTTTGGCCAGGCGGGTGTTAACGTTGCCGCGTAGGAACTTGACCTGTAAATCCGGGCGTCGTGCCAGCAGCTGGCATTGGCGGCGTAGGCTCGAAGTGCCCACTACCGCACCTTGGGGCAGCTCGTCGAAACTGGCGTAGTGGTTGCTGACAAAAGCGTCACGGGGGTCTTCCCGCTCGCAGATGATCGGGAGGTGCAGTCCCTCGGGAAATTCCATCGGCACATCCTTCATGGAGTGCACAGCGATATCTGCGCGGCCTTCCAGCATGGCCATTTCCAGCTCCTTCACGAAGAGCCCTTTGCCACCGACTTTGGTGAGGGGAATATCCAAGACCCGGTCGCCGCGGCTGGTCATCGGCAACAGTTCGATTTGGAGATTAGGGTGTGCCTGCTGCAGGCGATCCTTGACGTAGTTGGCCTGCCAGAGGGCCAGGGCGCTCTCGCGCGTGGCGATGCGGATGAGGGTAATGGGCATACTGCTCAATCATTTGGGTTGAGTGGGTGGCTATTCTATCAGACCGGCACCGGCTGTGGTTTTCGCGGGCTGTGTACAAAATCGGTTACTGAATCGTTATCTATTAGCTGCGTGCGCGCAACCAATCCTCAAGGATAATGCGTGCGGCGATGGAGTCTACCGGGTTGTCGGCATAACTGCCGCGATGACCGCGTTCAGCGGCCTCTTCTTTGGCGGCGCGTGTGCTGAGGCGTTCATCAACCATTTCTACCGGCAGCCCGGTGCGCCCATGCAGACGCTGGCCAAACTTGCGCGCACGGGCACCGAATTCGCTTTCAGTGCCATCCATATTTAGCGGTAAGCCCACCAGTAGGTAGTGAGGTTGCCACTCGTTAATTAGATGCTGCACCTTATCCCAATCGGGCTTGCCATCTTTTGCTGCCAAGGGAGGCAATTCTCTGGCGCTGGCGGTCAAACTTTGGCCAAAAGCGAGGCCGATGGAACGCGTGCCGAAGTCAAAAGCCAGGGCAGTGAAGGGTTTACTCATATAAGGGGGGGTCCGGGTTGATGGCAAAAGCTGTGTGAAAATTTTTACGACATGGGAATGCTTAAGCGTGCCCGGATTGGGAACCGAGTCCGGAAAGGTCGATGCCGTGGCGCGCTGCGGCGCTCTGCCAGCGCTTTTCCACAGGCGTGGCAAACAGGATCTCAGGTTCAGCTGGCAGGGTGAGCCAAGCGTTTTCCACTAATTCCTGCTCCAGTTGCCCGGCTCCCCATCCTGCGTAGCCGAGGGCCAATAGCACATCGTCCGGGCCGCGCCCGGCGGCGAGGGATTCGAGAATATCTTTAGAAGCTGTAAGGCTGATATCCGTATTGATTTCGGTGGTCGAATCGAACTGAACACCAGCGCCGTGCAGAACAAAGCCCTGCTCTGGGGACATGGGGCCTCCCAGCAGTACCGCCTCATCGCCACGCAGGCTGGAGTCCTGCAGGGATAGCTGTTCAAACACTTCCTTCCAGTGGACCCTGCTGGGGGCATTGATGACTATACCCATAGCGCCCTCCTCATTGTGCTCGACGATCAGGGCAATGGTTTGCTTGAAGCGCGGGTCTTCCATACCGGGCATGGCCAGCAGGAACTGGCCGCGCAGACTGCCGAGGGTCAAGTCACTGTCGATGTTGGAATTGGGCATAGCTTGATTTTAGGTCGCTTGCGTGAAAGGCAAGTTTAGCCGCGCTCGGGCAGCTCACTTGCGGTGGTGGAGAACCCGGTCATCTCGAAACGCCAGGTACGAATGATTTCAAGGCGATCAGCCTCCTTGCGGATCTCCGCTGGGAAGGGCGCAAAGGGGGCTGCAAGCCGCACAATCTGCTGGGCGGCGTCGTCGAGAATCCGCTTTCCGGAGGATTCGAGGACGACCACCTCTTCGACCGCACCGGTGGGCAGCAGTCGCACCATCATTCGCAGGCTACCAGTAATCTGTTGCTGTAGGGCTTCCTCGGGGAAATTGTCGCTGCCAATGGCTTCCACTTTCTGGCGCCAATCGTGTAAGTAGGCCGCATCCTCAGAGGCTTTGGTGGCAACCGAAGTGAGGCGTCGCACCCGTGGGCGCTGAGCGATAGTCTGGCGAATTTTGTCCAGGCGTGCCTGCAGGCTGGCGATCTCTGGGTTGGTCTGGGATAGGTCGCTGGGGGCATCGCCGCGCTTCTCTTCAGAGAATTTGTCCTCGGCGGGGAGTTCAGGCGCGTGATGCGGACTATCGCCAATGGTAGTGATCAGCTGTCGGCGCTGATCTGCCGGGCGCGCAGCCTGTTGTTGCGGCAACGGATTCACATCGTGAATTTGCGTATCGGCAAATTCCGCGCGGCGGTTGCTCGACAGTTCTCTAGGGGTATCGGCGGTGCCGCTAGCCAGTTGGTTGTGCTGCGCCAGGTAGTCAGCATCTTCCGGCGCCTGCACAGAGTGATGCTGGGCCAGGGTGACTTCCAGCGTAGGTGCTGCCCTAGGTCCCTCAGGCGCGGTAAAAGCTACGCCGAAAATCAGCAGTGCGTGGATGGCGCCGGCGAGAAATAGTGAGAACACAAAACGCTCGCGCTGAGCTGCGTTAAATGGCGTCGTGTTGGCAGTGGAGTTCATTGTCATTGATTACTGCTTTTTTTACCGAGCGTTTTGCTCAGCTTTCCGCCCGGCACGTTCATCGGCAAACAGCCTGGGTATAAAATAATTTAAGTGTCCAGTTTACCTCTTTTGTGCCAATCGGTGTGTGATGGCGCTCATCAGTCGCGCACCGATATCGGTATCGTAAGCTGCGTTAATTTCGCGCACGCATGTGGGGCTGGTGACATTGATTTCGGTAAGGTAATCCCCGATAACATCAAGACCAACAAATAACAGACCTTTTTCTTTGAGGGTGGGGGCAACTTGCTCCACGATCCAGCGATCGCGATCGGTCAGTGGGCGTGCTTCGCCGCGACCACCCGCGGCCAGATTGCCGCGCGTTTCACCGGCTTCGGGAATGCGAGCGAGGCAGTAGGGCACTGCTTCACCGTCGACAACCAGAATGCGTTTGTCGCCATCCTTGATTTCGGGAATATAGCGCTGCGCCATAATTTGTCGGCGCCCGTTTCCAGTAAGCATTTCCAGTATTGCGCCGAGATTCGCGCCGTCCGGTTTGCAGTGAAAAATGCCGGCGCCACCCATGCCATCCAACGGTTTGAAGATAACGTCCTGATGCGTTTTGTGGAACTCACGCAGCTTGCGCATATCCTTGCTCACTAAAACTGGCGGGCAGCACTGCGGGAAAGTGGTTGCAAAAATCTTCTCGTTACAGTCACGCAAGGCTTGTGGATTGTTCACCACCAGTGCGCCTTCGCGTTGCGCGGCTTCAAGAACATAAGTGGAGTAAATGTACTCATTGTCAAAGGGGGGGTCGACGCGCATCAAAATAGTGTCGAGTTCGCCCAATGGTATTTCTTTGGGTTCGCCTAGGGAAAACCAGCACTCAGGGTCGTCGAACACCCTTAGTAGTTGTGCTCTGCCGACAGCGCGGCCATTGTCTAGGTACAAATCTGATTGCTCAAAATAAAACAATTGGAAACCGCTATCTTGTGCGGCCTGTAACAGAGCAAGTGTCGTATCTTTTTTAAAATTGATTTGGGTGATGGGGTCCATCACCACGCCGAGGGAGTAATTCATATGGGCCTCCATATTTGATGGGATATTTTATCCCGCACCGCGGTGGTTGTGGCTTTCGTATTATGGCCACTCCCAACTTGTAGGGTGGATAAGGTAAGAGCAGCTTCGCCTAGGTGCAACTTTTTAGCACCATCCACTGCGCGGGGGTGTAAAGTGATGATAATTTGAACTGCATCGCTAGGGGTGTGTCGACTCCAGTAGATTCACCTGAGGTTCTGTGATAAAAGTTCCACTCAGTGTGCGATTTGGCTAAGCGAGACACCCAGACCCCATAGATGGGCCGAAGAAGGGTGCAGGTAAATACTTTTCGCGTGCCCGAAAATAAGTAAACAGGGGATTCAAAAAAGACTATGGAGCTTAACTGGGAAAGTCTGACCGTAATGGTGATAGACGACAGTAAGACAATTCGTCGCACTGCCGAGACACTGTTGCAAAAGGCGGGTTGTACCGTCGTCACTGCAACCGACGGTTTCGATGCGCTGGCAAAAATCGCGGATTCCCGTCCGGATGTCATTTTCGTCGATATTATGATGCCGCGCCTGGATGGCTACCAAACCTGTGCACTGATTAAGAATAATAGTGAGTTTCGTTCCACCCCTGTTGTAATGCTGTCGAGCAAGGATGGTTTGTTCGATAAAGCAAAAGGGCGTGTAGTAGGCTGTGACCAATATTTAACTAAGCCATTCAGTAAAAGTGAACTCTTGGGTGCCATTTCCGCCCATGCCAAACCACATCATGCGGCCTGAACTGTGGTGAATAAAAAAGTATAGGGTTCTCTTCAGAGAGCCGCCTGTCCTGTCACTGGGCGGAGGGATTAAGTTGAATAACACACGCTATTCCTTTTCTGTCTGGATGGGGCAAGAGTTGTTGTAATAGGGCAGTGAATTAGTAGTAAGTGCAGACTTGGCGCACGCAAACAAAGATAATGACAACAAAACCGCCAAGCACTGACGTTGTTAAGCAGTTGCCGATTAAAGAATGTCATGGGGGAAATGATGGCAAGAGTATTAATAGTTGATGACTCTCCTACCGAAACACACAAGTTGACCACGATTCTGGAAAAGAATGGCCACGCAGTAATTACCGCACCCAATGGTGAAAATGGTGTGGATGTGGCGCGCACCCAACGTCCGGATCTTATCCTGATGGATATTGTGATGCCTGGCCTGAATGGCTTCCAGGCCACCCGGCAGCTGAGTAAAGATGGTGGCACCGCTGGTATCCCAATCATTATTGTCACCACCAAAGACCAGGATACGGATCGTGTCTGGGGAATGCGCCAGGGCGCCAAAGCCTATCTGACCAAGCCAGTGGATGAAGGCAAACTATTAAGTGCTATTGAGGAGGTGTTGGCCTGACGGCCAGCTGCTCAAAGTGCAGTCACAAACACCTTATCTAGCTCTTGTTGATATCGCACGGCGTGCCAAGTCGCAGGCCACTGGTCTGCCCGGCCGCCGGGAAATCAAGCCGTATTGGACCGGGATCGGTTTCTCTCTTCTAAACCATAACTTTGTCGCTTCGATGGACGATGTTGTGGAGCTACTCGAAGTGCCGCAGTACACCTTTATCCCCGGTGTGGAGCCTTGGGTAAAGGGCGTATCCAATGTGCGCGGCCGCCTGTTACCCCTGGTTGATCTCGCCGCTTTTTATGGCGGCCACCTCGCCGGATCACGCCAGCAGCGTCGGATTTTGGTGCTGGAGCGGGATAAAACCTATGTGGGATTGATTGTCGACAGGTTGCATGGAATGCAGCACTTGGCATTTGAATATGCCCGGGAAGCGCCAACAGATTTGATTGAGCCATTTACGCCAATGGTGCACGGCCAATTTATTTTACAGAAGGACCGATGGTTGGTGTTCGATATGCGGGCTCTAATTAATGATTCCCGCTTTATGGACGCAGCCGTTCGTTAAAAATCCAATCTGATTATTTCCGACACTTCGAACTGAAGTGTCGGAAGTGACCCGCAAGCGGTGCAGGGATGTTCGCACTGGCTGAGGGCCATAGTCGTTAAAGTGTTAAAAGTAAAAGTGGTTATAAACCGGCCTTATGATAGGGCCCGCTAGGAGTAAACATATGAAAACAGGCTCCCAGAGTTCCTTTTCCGCGTTGCGCAGTAACCCTGCCGCGTTGGGTTTGGGTCTGCTGGTACTCGCCGTACTGGCGGGACTGATTGTCAGTATTTATTTGGTGCAGACCCGTAGCGACCGCGATAAAGAATACCTGCAGCAAGTTGCGGAATTGCGTGCACTTTCCTATCAGGTGGTTTCCTATGCACCTGCGGCCACGTCCGGTGATGATGAGGCATTTGCCGAACTGGAGAAAGTCTCCGCACAAATGGCCACTGCCTGGAACCAGTTACAAGGCATGGACAAGGGTAGCCGTAAGGCTCTCGATACTGAACTGGCGGCTTATGGCACTGTTTGGCGCAAATTGCGCGAGCAGGTGGCCACCATTATTGGTAACAAGGAAACCATTATTTTCCTGAATGATGTAGCCACCACCCTTAGCGCGTCTCTGCCCGAACTGCAGGCTGAGCACAACAACATTGTGGAAATCCTCCTTGCCAATAACGCTCCAGCAAACCAGGTGGAGCAGGCGCAGTTGCAGGTATGGCGTGCGGAGCGTATTGGCCGGAATATCGATAAGATGCTGCAGGGTGGTGATGATGCAGAGTCGGCCGCCGACCAGTTCAACACCGATGCCAGCCTGTTTGGTAAAGTCGTGGACGGTATGAAGAGCGGTGATGTGGTGATGGGCATCTCCCGCGTTACCGACGAAGAAGCGCGTCGCTCTCTGGATGAAATTACGGAGTTGTTTGAGTTCGTAAGTTCTTCTGTACGCGAGATCTTCGAAGCGACCCCGGCCCTGTTTGCTACTCGTCAGGCCTCCGATGGCATTATCGTCTCGTCGCCGCAACTGCTCGAAGCTCTGAGCACCTTGAACGACCGTATCGTGAACCTGGCCGACGAGCGCCAGCCAAACAACATGACTATCACCATTTTGGCAGCCGCATTCGTGCTTCTGATCTTCGCGATGATGGGAATGGCCTTCTCCGGTACCCGCCGAAGCTTGATGCAGGAATCCGATACCAACGAACGGAACCAGCAGGCCATTATGCAGCTGCTGGATGAGCTGGCAGACCTCGCCGACGGTGACTTGACTACCTCCGCAACGGTAACCGAAGCATTCACCGGTGCGATTGCCGACTCCATCAACTTCACCATCGACCAGCTGCGCGTTCTGGTATCCCGAATCAACGGCGCCGCACAGGAAGTATCCGGCCTGTCTCAGGAAACCCAGCAGACCGCACTGCATCTCGCCGAGGCCTCGGAGCATCAGGCGCAGGAAATTGCTGGAGCCTCCGCGGCAGTGAATGAAATGGCGGTGACCATTGACCAGGTTTCTGCCAACGCCTCCGAATCTGCCCAGGTAGCCGAGCGCTCTGTACATATTGCGAATAACGGTGCCAAGGTGGTACAGAACACCATCAAGGGCATGGATAACATCCGTGAACAGATTCAGGATACCTCCAAGCGAATCAAGCGACTGGGTGAATCCTCTCAGGAGATCGGCGATATCGTGAGCCTGATTAACGACATTGCCGACCAAACCAACATTCTGGCCTTGAACGCCGCCATTCAGGCGAGCATGGCCGGTGATGCAGGCCGGGGCTTTGCGGTGGTTGCGGATGAAGTACAGCGACTTGCGGAACGTTCCGCCGCTGCGACCAAGCAGATTGAGGGCCTGGTTAAAGCGATTCAGTCCGATACTAACGAAGCGGTAATCTCCATGGAGCAGACCACCACCGAGGTGGTGCGTGGGGCCCGCTTGGCACAGGACGCCGGTGTTGCACTGGAAGAGATCGAAAGTGTATCCAGCAACCTGGCATCCTTGATTCAGAACATCTCCAACGCCGCTCGCCAGCAGGCCTCGTCTGCTGGCCACATTTCCAACACGATGAACGTGATTCAGGAAATCACTTCGCAGACTTCTGCCGGTACCCAGGCTACTGCCCAGTCTATTGGTAACCTGGCACAAACCGCCAGCGCGTTGCGTGAATCTGTTGCCGGCTTCAAGCTGCCGCAAGATGAGAGCGTTGAGACGAACGGTGAACTGTACGATGTGGAGCTGCCGGAAATGGATGCGGATACTTTCACTATCGACAGCGAAGAAACCGATTCCTTGGAGCCCCGGGAAGACCGGGCTCTGGCCTAACCCACAAAAACGCCTGGCGACCATGGTGGCGGCCGGGCGCAAAGGGGCGCACGGAATACTTTCCGGAAAACTGCGGACGCAGGTTCGCATCGGGGTATAGCGCCTGCGTAGAGAATGAATTATTGGGGACTTGGCGTGAGTCACGACAATCCGAACTTCATGGCCCTGGATTGGCTGATAGGTGAAATTAACGAGACCTTGGCGCAAGCACGCCAATTTCTCGAAACTTTCGCCACGGATCCTGAAGCGGGGGCAACGCTGTTGCAAAACAGCTTATCTCTGGTTCACCAGGTACACGGCAGCCTGCATATGGCACAACTCAGCGGCGCCGCGATGCTGGCTGAGGAAATGGAGCAGCTGGTCCAGGCGCTTGCTAGCGGTAGTGTTGAAAACTCCGATGAGACGCGTGAGTTCCTGATGCGCGCTATGTTGGAACTGCCACTTTACCTGGAAAAAGTCTCCTTCCAGCGCCGTGATAACGCGGTTTTATTGTTGCCCCTGCTCAATGATCTGCGAGCGGTGCGCCGCGAGCGCCTGATTACCGAAGGCGCACTTTTTTCCCCGGACATGTCCTCCCTGGATCGTATTACCGGCAGGCGTCAGCCCCTGACCAGTGATAGTAGGCGCTTGCTCGAGTTGGTGACCAAGCTGCGAAAGATGTATCACGTTGCAGCTGCGGGCCTGATCAGGGATGTGAACAGTGGCGAGAGCCTCGCTTACCTAAACAAAATCATCGAAAAGATGCGACTGCTGTATAGCGGCAGCCGGCGGCAGTCCCAGTGGGAGATACTACTGGGCATCTTCGAAGCCCTCGCTGAGTATCGCCTTAACGTACAGCCGGCTCTGCGTCACCTGCTGCGCAGGGTCGATGTGGAGTTCCGCTTGCTACAGGGGCGCGGTGCCAAGGTGCTCGATGCGCGTCTCGATGCGGATTTCCTGCGAAACCTGCTTTTCTACGTTTATCTGGGAGGTCCCAGCGGCCCGCGTTGCCAAGAACTTTACCAGCGTTTCGCTCTGGACAAGGCAGTGCCGGGCACACCGCGTCCGGATACTGAGGATGTGTTGGCAATGGGCCCCGAGGCCCTGGGTACCGCAATTACTGTACTGCGCGAAGAGTTGCAATTAGTACGTGAAGCCCTGGAGCCAAGTGGCGCTTCGGTTGAGCAACTGCCGTTGAGTGAGACCGTGGCAGTGGCCAAACGGATTACGGATACTCTCGGTGTGCTTGGGCTTGAAGCACAGCGCAGCCGCGCCCGCGGCATTTACGAATACCTGCGCGACGCATCGCGCGGTACTGATGTCGAGGAATACCTGCTGCGTGCCGCGGGTGAGCTGGTACAGCTCGATTCGGCTCTGGCGGCCACGGTCGACCGCAACAAACAGGTCGATGATGAACAACCGATTATGGGGGATGCCACCAACTCAGTTCTGCGCGAAGCGCGTCTGGGCCTTGAGGCAGTCAAAGAGGCGGTAATGGAATATGTCGCCAGTCACTGGGATGTCAGTTACCTGAGTCGGGTACCGCAGCGCCTGCAGGAAGTGTGCGGCGGCCTGGAAATGGTTGGTTATCAGCGCGCCAGCGAAATCATTGCCTGCTGTAACCGCTATATCAGCAAATTTTTGGTTGAGCAGGCCGAGCAACCCGAATGGCGCATGCTCGATACTCTGGCAGATGCGATAACCAGCGTTGAGTATTACCTGGAGCGCCGCTCTGAAGGTCTGGAAGATGCCGAGATGTTGCTGGCACTGGCCGAAGATAGTGTGGTGAACTTGGGCTTTGCTCCCGAAGGTGAAGCTCAGGAAGTAGCTGCTCCTCAAGTTGAAGTATCCCAAACCGATACAGAGAGTGATAGTGGGGACTATGGATTCGATCTGTTTGACCCCGAATTTGCCAATGCTGGAAAAGCTGACAGCGAGCCGGCCGACAACTTTACCGTTTCGGCCAAGTCGGTAGAAGCGGAGACGGATGTTGCGTTGTTGGCTGATGCAGAAACGGAAAGTGCTGCAGGGTTTAATCCGAATGCTGCTGATGGAGAGGTTTCTGCTGCAGTAACGGAAGAGGACGAATGGTTCTCGGCTACCGAGGGAAGTGCAGAGGCTGAAACCGTTGCAGATATGGTAGCGGAACACCCAGTGCAGCCTTCGGAAATAGCTCGGGAAGAGCAAACTTCTGCCGAGCCTGCAGGAAAGCAGGTCCAGGAATCTGCAGAAGCCCTGGTTTTGGTCGAAGACAGTGAGAGCCTGATCGACGACGAGATTATTGAAATCTTCCTCGAAGAAGCCAGTGAAGTTCTCAACCATATTGGTAACTATTTTCCGGATTGGGTTGCCAATTTCACCAATGTGGATGCCCTAACGGAATTCCGCCGTGGCTTCCATACCCTGAAGGGGTCAGGCCGGATGGTGGAGGCATTGGACATCGGTGAATTGGCCTGGGCGGTGGAAAATATGCTGAATCGAGTTATCGATGACAGTGTTAAACCGCAGAGCGCGCATGTACTCCTGATTGAACGCGTCTTGGAGAAGCTGCCCTCAATGATTGAGGCCTTCCGCTTAGGCAACGAGGATCCGGACCAGCCGTTAACCCTGCAGTTGCAGGCTTGGGCCGAGCAACTGAGCCGGGGGCATATTCCGGAAGCCCTGGCCGTGGGCAATATAATTAAGTCGCCAACTGCCGAGGTTATTGAAGAAGATACCAGTGAAGACCGCGCGCAGTTGTGGGAGATCTTCGCCCAGGAGGCCGAGACCCACTTGCTGGTTGTGGATGATTTTCTCGAGCAAATGCGTGCGGTGGCGCCGATATACGAGGTGCCCAGTGATCCGCTGCACCGTGCCCTGCACACTTTGAAAGGCTCCGCGCATATGGCGGAAGTCAAAGTTGTCGCGGAAATGATGGCCCCACTGGAGCGCTTCGCCAAAGAGTTACGTATTTATCAAGTGCCGATAGATGCGGATATTTTCGAGTTGATCGGTGACGGCGCCAGTTACGTGCGTCAGGTACTCGCCCAAATCCGCGCATTGCAACCTCTGTCAGTCGAAAAGTCAGAACAGTTTGTCGCCCGCGTAGCAGAACTGCAGGAGCGCTCTGTCGGTCACTTGATTCGCGAGCGCGAGGCCAATGAACCCAAGGCGGTAGATCCGCAATTGCTCGCAGTCTTGATGGCTGATGGTATGCGCGTCCTCTTGGACGCGGACCAGATGCTTAATCGGTGGCGCGCTAATCCCTCAGACAAGTCCCAAATAAAAGAAGTCGCCGATGAACTGAATGTCCTGCAAGAGGCTGCTAGCCGTGCACAGCTGCCGACACTTGCTGAGTTGGCGCAGTTGCTGTTGGAGGTTTATCGCAAAGTATTGGCCGGTAAGCTCGAAGAAGAGCCTGCGCTATGGGCTTCCCTCGAGCAGGGGCACAATGAGTTGTTGGATCTGGTGGACGCCGTTGCTGCTGCCCAGGACCTGCCGGAAGTCAGTGAGGCCGTGGAGGAGGCGCTGCGCTACCTGGCCGAGGGAGAGGCAGTTGTCGAGGCCGCCGAAGAAGATTACGACCTCAGTGAACTGGGCATCGAGGCCCAGGAACTAGATGCTGTAGAGACGTCTGCTGATGGACTCACGCCAGTTGCTGGTGTTTCTTTTGTGGGCTCGGAAGAGGTGGGTGAGTCTCAGCCGGTGTTGGAAACGTCCATCGAAGTGGAGTTCCAGCCAGATAGCTTTGCCGAGACTGTCAGGCAGGAGCCGCCTGCGGTGGCGAATGAGCCCGCCCTGGAGGATCTATACCAGACGCTTTCAGAAGTGCGTGCCGATGTCGAGGAGAGATCCACGGCGCGGGCAGAAATTGAAGCCCAGGCCCCAGTTAGAGATGCTGAAGACGAAGGGCATGTCACTCCTTTGGCTGTCGAGCCTGTCCCAGTGGATCACGAGGATCAGATTGCTGAACAAAAACGTCTACTGGCGGATATTGACCCAGACGTTGTCGATGTCTTTATGGAGGAGGCTGGCGATCTCACTGATGAACTGGAGGAACTGATCCAGAGTTGGGAGGATGCTCCGGAAAGTCTCGAGAAGTCCGAAGCCCTGAAAAGGGTGCTGCACACTTTCAAAGGTGGTGCGCGTATGGCTGGCCTGATGGGGCTTGGCGAAGTCGCCCACCGTTTTGAAACCGTGATTGAGGGTATGAGTAATAATACTCGGCCTTCGCCAGCGTTTTTTACCGATGCTCACGGTATTCACGATCGTATTACTGATGGTGTTGAAACGGTACGCGCCTGGATGTCAGGCGAGCAGCTTGAAGCTTTCGTGCAATTGATCAGCACTGACTGGGCGGATCAGAGGACCGCACAGGGCGCTACAATGGAAATTGACGCCATTGAGCTGCCGCAACAGGAGATAAATGCTGAAGCAGAGTCTCTCGAAGCGCCTTCAAGGCAGGGTGCTGGGGATCTTCTAGCCGAAGCGGAGAAACAGCAGGCTCCTACTGAAGCACAGCAGTCTTCAGTGGCTGCCCAGTTACCGGAACCACTAACAGCCGAGGGGCGTGGCAATGTACTGCCGTTTATTCGCAAGCCCGAGAGTGCGGATAATGAAGTGGTGGCGCCTACTCGGAATCAACCTCAGGAGATGGTCCGTGTTGCTGCGGAATTGCTTGAGGAGTTGGTAAACCTCGCCGGTGAGACGGCTATTTCACGCGGGCGACTCGAAGAGCAGATGAGCGAGTTCGGGCTGGCTCTGGATGAAATGGATGCGACTCTGCTGCGTCTTAACGAGCAGCTGCGCCGTCTCGACCGTGAAACCGAGGCGCAGATCTTGTTCCGTCAGGAGCAGCTGGCTGAGCAGGATGGGGACTTTGACCCACTGGAAATGGACCGTTACTCATCCATCCAGCAGTTGTCCCGCTCCCTGCTGGAATCCACCTCCGACTTGATGGAGCTACGCTCTACGCTCGATAACAAGGCACGGGATACCGAGACCCTGCTGTTGCAGCAGTCGCGGGTAAACACTGAACTGCAAGAGGGACTAATGCGCAGTCGCATGGTGCCTTTCTCCCGCTTGGTGCCCCGATTACGTAGAATTGTGCGCCAGGTAGGTGCGGAGCTTGGCAAGCAGGTGGAGCTGGTGTTCTCCAATGTGGAGGGAGAGCTGGATAGATCCATGCTCGAGCGCATGGTAGCACCGCTGGAACATATGTTGCGCAATGCGGTGGACCATGGCATCGAAATGCCGGAGGAGCGCCTCGCTGCAGGCAAGGCCGAGCGTGGCCGTATTGATGTGGCTCTGGCACGCGAAGGCAGCGAGGTGGTTCTGACCATCCGCGACGATGGTGCCGGTGTCAACCTGATGAGAGTGCGTGAAAAGGCGGTGGAAAACGGTCTGATGCGCCCGGATGCAGAGCTCTCAAATAATGAGATCTTGCAGTTTATTCTGCAGGCAGGCTTTACCACTGCTGAAAAGGTGACCCAGATTTCCGGCCGCGGTGTGGGTATGGATGTGGTCTCCGCCGAACTCAAGCAAATCGGCGGCAGTGTGCATATCATCTCCGAGGCTGGTGCTGGCACAGAGTTTATTGTGCGCCTGCCGTTTACGGTTTCGGTTAACCGCGCGCTGATGGTGAAGATCGGTGAGGATCTGTTTGCTCTGCCGCTTAACACCATTGAAGGTATCGTACGTCTGAGCCCCTTCGAGCTGGAGCACTACTACCGCTCCAGTGAGGCCCGCTTTGAGTACGCGGGTGAGTTTTACGAGGTGAACTACTTCGGCACTCTGCTGAAGTCTGGTGCCCAGCCCAAGCTCAGTGTCGATGATATGCAGCTGCCGGTGCTGCTCGTGCGTTCCGAGGGGCACGCGATGGCCCTGCAAGTGGATGCGATCCGCGGCAGCCGCGAGATCGTGGTGAAGAGTCTGGGCCCGCAATTTGCCGGGGTGCAAGGGGTGTCCGGGGCAACTGTAACCGGTGACGGTACTGTGGTGGTCATTCTCGATGCCCATGCCTTGCTGCGTCGCCAGGCTACCCAGTTGGCACGCCCGGAAATGCCGCAGTTGCAGTTGCAATCGGAGCCCCAGCCGGAGCTGGAAGAGCGTCAGCAGACAGTTATGGTGGTCGACGATTCGGTAACCGTGCGCAAGGTAACTACACGCTTCCTGGAGCGTGAAGGCTATCTGGTGAGCACCGCCAAAGACGGTCAGGATGCGGTAATCCAGCTGCAGGACAAAGTTCCGGATTTGATCCTGTTGGATATCGAAATGCCGCGTATGGACGGCTTTGAGGTGGCTCGTCACATACGCTCCAGCAGCCGCTTGCGGGATATTCCCATTGTGATGATTACCTCGCGAACCGGTAGCAAGCACCGTGATCATGCCATGTCGCTTGGGGTGAACCACTACCTCGGCAAACCCTATCAGGAGGACGTATTGCTCGAGGCAATTCGTGAATACGCCGGTACCTCAGCGGTTGGCAGCTAAGCAATTGTGCATTGGATTGAAAGAATACAGACAAGAGATAGGCAATGAGTGAAGTTGAAGCGCTGTCGGCAGATGTCCCCCAGGAGGTCAGCAGCCTATTGCTGCCCTTGCAGCAGGGGCAGTTGCTCGTGCCGGTAGACAGTCTGTCCGAGGTCATCGCAATGCAGGCCCCAATGACTGTGCAAAACGCTCCCGAATGGTACCTGGGAGACCTTATCTGGCGAGAGCAGCGGCTACCGCTGCTATCTTTTGACGTGATGCGTGGAAAGCCCCTCGGTACTACTACTGAGAACGGGCGGATCGCCGTTCTCAGCAGCGGTAATCCCAGTGGTGACTTGCCGTATTTCGCTCTGGTCTTGCAGGGCACGCCGCGCCTGGTACGGGTAACGCCGGATGAACTGGCGCTGCGCGAGCAGACCCTGAGTCCCGGCGAATTGATGCACGTGGCGCTCTCTGGTGAGGAGGCTGTGATTCCCGATTTACAGGGGTTGGAGCGGGCCTGTCTCAGGTATCATGATTTGCACTAAGGGGCCCAAAGGGCCCCATTTCTTTTTCCAAATGTTCTCCAGAGCTATAAAGTGCTCAAGGGCCTGCCGATACGAGGCTTAAAACAGTTCCTCGGGCAGAGATTCATTTGGCTGCTCTTGTCCAGGCATATCCATATCGTCGTCGGTATACCTGTTACGGTAGGGGTTGTAGGCTTCCCTGCTGGGAACCCGGTTGGTGCGGAAAATCTCGAACATGCCGCCATAGGAAGTACGCAGGCCATTTTTAGGGTTGATGCGCACAGTAACAATATCATCTGGTTGGGGCAGGTGACGCTCCGGTAACCCTTCCAAAGCCGCAGACATAAATTCGATCCAGATGGGCAGTGCGGCGGAACCGCCGTATTCATTCTTGCCCAGCTCGCCATAAGAGTCGAAGCCCACCCAAGCACTGGTTGCTAGGTGCGGGCTGTAGCCCGAGAACCACGCATCACGGGGACCGTTGGTGGTACCAGTCTTGCCGGCGATATCCCCGCGTTTCATGACCAGGGCTTTGCGCCCGGTTCCTTTCTTGATCACATCCTTGAGAATGGAGTCCATGATGTATGCGGTCTCCGGAGACATTGCGCGAGGTGCCAGGGGGAGCGCCTGAGACTTAGAGGGATCCAGCGGGCCAACTGGAAGCACATCCAGCTCCACGGGCTCCTTGCCCTGGTCGGGGCCCTCTTCTTCCACCTGTATTGCCGCTAGGTCAACAGGCTCCTCATTTGTGCCCAGTGAGACGTTGCCCGGCACTGGGCATTCGTTACAGACGGTGAGGGGCAGAGCTTGATAGAGCACCTGACCATTTACGTCCAGGACCCTGTCTACAAGATAGGGCTCCACCCGATAGCCGCCGTTGGCGAAGGCGGCATATCCACGTGCCATTTCTATCGGAGTTAGAGCGGAACTGCCAAGGGCAATAGTCAGGTTGCGCGCCAGCTTACTGCGCTCGAAACCGAAGCGTTCAACGAAGCCCAAGGCATAGTCGAGACCCAGGGCCTGTAGCAGGCGAATGGAGACCATGTTGCGCGACCTGTAAAGAGCCATGCGCAAGCGGGTAGGGCCAAGGAAGGTGCCACCATCGTTCTCCGGGCGCCACACATCCTGTAAATTGGTCTCCTCGAAAATGATTGGCGCGTCGTTAATGATACTGGCGGCTGTGTAGCCCCGTTCAATGGCAGATGCATAGATAAAGGGTTTGAAACTGGAACCCGGCTGGCGGGCGGCTTGCGTCACTCGGTTGAAGTGGCTCTGGCGGAAATCATAACCCCCAACCAGAGCGCGTATGGCGCCATCCTCGGGCGCTATAGAAACCAGGGCGCCCTGTGCGGCTGGTACCTGGGTCAGTTCCCATTCCTCCGTGACTTGCGGTTCCTGGGAGTCTAAATCTTCTTCGTCACTGGGACCGGCGAAAGGATCTGGTTCAATCACTTCTCCTATTGTGCTGAGTGCCTGGGACTCATTTTCAGGGGGCTTGGCATCATTTACCTCTATGCGGCGTAATCGTACTACATCACCGGGGGCAAACATCTTGTCCGCAGATTTCAAACGTGCCCCACGGGCACTTTCAGAGATATAAGGGCGGATGTTGCTTAGGCCATTTTCCCAGGGAACCTCAACCACCCGGCGGTCCCGTAGCTGCACCTGTAACTGCTTGGGTTCCACCACAGTTACCACACCGGGTTCCAAGCCCCCTAGGACGGGGATTTCGTTGAGCAAATCTATCAGTTGGTCACTATCATGCAGCAGCTCCGGTGGCAAACGCTGCTCGGGCCCGCGATAGCCGTGGCGAGCATCATAAGTTTCAAGTCCGTGCTGTAGGGCTTTGCGCGCTTCATCCTGCAATCGACTGTCGATTGTGGTAATGATCTGGAAGCCATCGGTATAGGCGCTGTCACCAAATAGTTCTACGGCCTCCTTGCGAGCCATCTCGGCAATGTACGGGGCATCCAAGTCCAGGTCGCGGCTGTGGTAGCTGGCGGTCACCGGTGCGGTAATAGAGTGTTTGTATTCATCCTGATCGATATAGTCCAGGTCGAGCATGCGCTTAAGTATCCAGTTTCGGCGCACTAGTGCCCGGGTTGGATTGGCGATTGGATTGAAGGTTGAGGGGGCTTTCGGCAGTCCGGCCATCATGGCCCACTGTGCCAGGTTAAGGTCTTTGATATCGCGGCCATAATAGACGTGAGCCGCGGCCTGGAAGCCATAGGCGCGATTGCCGAGGAATATCTTGTTGATATAAAGCTCAAGGATCTCATTCTTGCTGAGTTCCCGCTCAATTTGCAGGGACAGCAGGATCTCGTTGAACTTGCGGATAAAGCGTTGTTCCCGGCTCAGGAAGAAGTTGCGCGCCACCTGCATGGTCAGGGTGCTGCCCCCGGATTGGATGGAGCCGGTTTGGAGCAGTTGCGAGGCTGCTCGCATCAGGCCCTTGATTGAGACGCCATTGTGAGAGTAGAAGCTTGCGTCCTCGGCGGCGAGAACCGCTTTGATAAAGGGTTCTGGGGTCTGCTCAATGGTGATCGGGTTGCGTCGCTTCTCTCCGAATTCACCAATTAGCTTCATGTCTTGCGAATAGACTCGCAGAGGTGTCTGTAGGCGAATGTCGCGCAGGCTCTCCACGGAGGGCAGCCCGGGCTTTAAGTAAAGATAAATACTGGCGAGAGTCATGCCTGCGCCGGCGGTTCCGGCGAGACAGAGCCAGAGCAGTGCTAGTAGACGATTTCGGGCTTTTACGGTCATGAAACTGCTTCTGTGTACTTCAATTGAGTGATCCGGTGAATAATTATACGAATATTGTGCGCTATTACCTATGCAAATGCCGGTTGAAGCGGTAATTTAAAGTGCTATAACATCAAACTTTCATAACCCACGGAAAAGATAAGAAAAATGGGGATTTTCCCTTTTCTGGATAAAGGCCCTAAGGCCATGCTGGGACTCGATATTAGCTCTACTGCGGTAAAGTTGCTGGAGCTAAGTCGCAACGGTGATAAATATCGTGTCGAAAGTTACGCCGTGGAACCTCTACCTCCCAATGCAGTAGTAGACAAGAACATCAATGATATTGGTGCCACAGCGGAAGCGATCCGCAAAGTCATACGTCGCTCCAAGACCCGCTTACGTCGTGCTGCGGTGGCTGTTTCTGGCTCGGCAGTGATTACCAAGACCCTGGAAATGCCCGCGGATCTCTCTGATGAGGATTTGGAGGCACGTATCGCGCTTGAGGCTGACCAGTACATTCCCTATCCGCTAGAGGAGGTCAGCCTGGACTTTGAAGTTCAGGGTCCATCCGAAAAGGGTGAAGATCAGATGGAAGTACTGCTCGCGGCATGTCGCAGTGAAAATATTGAGCAGCGAATTTCCGCCCTCAGCGAAGCTGAATTGGAGGCGGGTGTAGTCGATGTGGAGGCATACGCCATCGAGCGGACCTACACGCTGTTGGAAGATCAATTTCCACCACAGGAGCAATTGGTGGTTGCTGTAGTGGATATCGGCGCCACAATGAGCGCACTGTCAGTGCTTGTTGATGGAAAGACGGTATACACACGTGAACAGCTATTTGGTGGCCGCCAGCTTACCGATGAGATTCAGCGCCGTTACGGTCTCTCCGCGGAGGAAGCGTCTCTTGCCAAGCACCAGGGAGGAAGTGGACTACCTGAGGATTACTATATAGAAGTTTTGGAGCCCTTCCGCGATGCCGTGATCCAGCAGGTTACTCGCTCACTGCAGTTCTTTTATTCATCCACATCATACAGCGATGTGGACTATATCCTCCTCAGTGGTGGTGTTGCCGCTATGGAGGGGCTCTCCGATCTGGTTGGAGAGAAACTTGGCAAACCTACTCTGGTAGCCAACCCTTTCCAGGGAATGAATATCTCCTCGCGAATAAACCGCCAGACCTTGGCCAATGAAGCACCAGCGCTAATGATCGCCGCTGGACTCGCGATGCGAGAGAAGGAGTACTGATATGGCCAAAATTAATCTACTTCCATGGCGTCAGGAGTACCGTGCACAGAAGCAAAAGGAGTTTCAGCAGGTAGCTTTATTGGTTGTATTCGTTGCAGCTGGGTGCGTATTTGGTTGGAAGTCAACAGTGAATAAGCAGCTTGACAACCAACATGACCGAAACCAGATGCTCCAGGTCAAAATTAATGCGCTCAATAAGCAAGTCAGTGAAATCAAAGATCTGAAGAAGCGTCGCCAGGAATTGATTGACCGTATGCGAGTGATTCAGGAGCTGCAGGGCAATAGACCTTTAGCCGTGCGCTATTTTGATGAGTTGGTCCAAGCTACCCCGGAAGGACTCTGGTTGAGCACCCTGAAGCGAGAGGGAAGTAGCCTGAAGATATCCGGAATTGCTGAATCCAATAACCGGGTTTCTTCTTTTATGCGGAACTTAGATCAGTCTGATTGGTATGACTCCCCAAATCTAACTGGCGTCACTGCGAGTCCAGCTTTTGGTGAACAAGCTAGTGCTTTTCAATTGGCGGTGAATCTCAGTGGACGTAAAAAAGAGAATGAACATGCCACTGAAGCAAATTAAAGGATTCTGATCATGGCGTTGGGGGATACGTTAAAGCAGCTTGAAAATCTGGATATCAATGATATCGATTTTAGCCGTGTCGGAGTTTGGCCCTTGCCTGGCCGTGTTGCGCTACTAACGATCATTACGGCAATCATAGTTGGTCTAGGGTATTACTTTTTAGTAAGTGATTTATATAGCAAGTTGAATGTTGCCGCTAATAAAGAGCAAGAGCTATTTACCCAGTTTGAAAATAAACAGTTTGAAGCTGCGAATCTGGATGCTTACCGGGAACAGCTGGAAGAAATGGAGGAGACTTTCGGTGCTCTTCTCAAGCAGCTACCCAAAGATACAGAGGTGCCAGGTTTACTTGAAGATATAGATGAGTATGGCCGTGGTAGCGGTTTAACGATTGAAAAAGTTGCCTTGCAAGATGAATTGGTGGGGGAGTTTTATGTGGAGCTGCCAATTAAGATTCAAGTTCAGGGTGGATACCATGAGTTTGGCTCTTTTATTAGTGGCATTGCGGGGATGCCGCGAATTGTAACTCTACATGACTTTAATATCTCAACGAATCGCGACGGTGGCGGTTTGCTCAATATGGTAATAAATGCCAAGACTTATCGCTATAAGGACCAGGGGGATGAGGAATGATAAAACTTTTCATCCTTGTTATAACAATTTTTACAGTTTCAGGCTGTAGCTTGAATACAGACCATTCTGACTTAAAAGAAAGAATGGCTGAGGTTGAGCGAAGGCCTAAGGGTCAGATAGAACCAATTCCGACGTTTACTCCCTATAGTCCTTATGTATACAGTGCAGCAGCACTGAGAAGCCCGTTTACCAGGCCCATATTGGAGTCAGAGCAACGCTTAGTGGGGAGGAAGCTGGATATTGCACCCGATATGAATCGCCGGCGGGAGTTACTTGAAGGTTTCAACTTTGACGCTCTTTCCATGGTGGGCACCTTGTCGCGGGATGGCCAGCTATGGGGCCTCATTGATGATGGTGCCGGAGGTATTCATCGGGTGACAGTTGGTAATTACCTTGGGAAAAATCACGGGCGTGTGGTAAATGCTAATGCTGACCAGCTCGACGTATTGGAAATTGTACCTGATGGCACTGGTGGCTGGATTGAGAGGCCGCGGGCACTGACGTTGGAAGAGAAGGACAACGGATAATGATTAACAAACAATTTGCCAGGTTTTTGGCTCCGTTTCAGCTATTATTGCTCGCTTTATTGGTGTTTCCAGCTGGCTTACATGCCCAAGTAAATCAGCTTAATGATATCCAATTCTCTGAATTGCCGGGAAGCCGGGTGCAATTACGCTTAACTTTTACGGAAGTGCCCCCCGAACCAACAGGTTATACGATTGAACAGCCGGCGCGAATCGTGATGGATTTTGCTGGTGTTGAAAGTGCGCTGCCACAGAAGAAATATTCTCTCGGGATCGGTGGAGCTAGAAGTGCGGTAATTGTCTCGAGTGAGGACCGAACCCGCATGATAGTAAACCTGGATCAGCTTCCGGTTTATACCAGTGAAGTTAAAGGCAACCAGTTAATAATGGAGATCGGTGCTGGCTCGGCTGGGCAGGCAACGGTGGCGGCTCCCTCGAGCCCAATGTCCCATGACAGTGGCTTTAATGTTGGAGGTGAAAAGCAGTTCCGCACTTCAGGTTCTGTGGCTATTAGTAATGTTGATTTTCGTCGTGGAGAGGAAGGGGAGGGCAAAATAATAGTCAGCCTGACCGATCCCGCAGTTAATATTGATGTAGAGCGCACCAAGGGGAAAATTTACTTAACTTTTCTAGGTGCCCAATTGCCTGAGTCACTACGTCAACGTCTTGATGTCACTGATTTTGCTACACCAGTAAATTCCATTGTCGTTGATTATGATGGGCAAAATACGGTTGTAGCTGTTGATCCGACCGATGTTGATTACGATTATCTCGCCTACCAGGCAGATACGGAATATGTACTCAGTGTTAAACCTCTCACTGCCGCCGAGATCCGGGAGAAGGAAAAAGAGTTCCAATATAATGGTAAGAAGTTGTCACTGAACTTCCAGGATATAGAAGTACGCTCTGTCCTTCAGGTAATTGCAGACTTTACAGATTTGAATCTTGTAGCTAGTGATACAGTTGAAGGGCGAATTACTTTACGACTTGACGGAGTACCCTGGGATCAGGCATTGGCTTTAATTTTGAAAGCAAAAGGCCTGGATAAGCGCCAGGAAGGCAGTGTAATTATGGTGGCGCCTGCCGCTGAAATTGCTGAGCGGGAGCGCCAGGAACTGGAAACCCGCAAACAACTTCAAGAGCTTGCTCCTCTTCGAACAGAATATATCCATGTCCGCTACGCCGATGCTGGAGAAATTTTCACTCTATTCTCTGGGAAGAATAATGGAAGCTCTGGACAGGGTGGTTTTACTGGAGGGAATACAGGAGGCTCAAGTAAGATGAGTATTCTATCCCCTCGTGGAAGTGCAATTGTAGATGAGAGAACGAACACAATTATACTGACAGATACGGAAGAAAAAATTGCACAGTTCCGCGAGTTGATAGAGGTTATTGATATCCCAATCCGACAGGTGATGATAGAAGCGCGCCTTGTTACAGCTAATAGTGACTTTGCCAGTGAGCTGGGTATTCAGTGGAATCATGTTGGCTTTGACGATATTAATGATACTACTGGTGGTCTTACTGCAGGGGGGCTCCTGCCAAATGACGATGATGATCTGGCAATTGTCGATGGCTCTTTAACGGCTGCCCCTAATAAATGGAATCCTTTGATGGTGGATCTAGGGGCTCCAGGTGCGGTCGGAAGTTTGGCTTATGCTATCCTGAAAGACAGTTTTTACCTGGGGCTTGAACTCTCGGCTATGGAGGATGTGGGTATGGCTGAAATAGTTTCCCAGCCCAAAGTAGTTACAGGGGATAAGCAGGAAGCGACAATCCAATCTGGTGTGGAAATTCCTTATTTGGAGAGAACTTCTTCAGGTGCTGCATCTATTGCTTTTAGGGAGGCCGTATTGGAACTCACGGTACTTCCCCAAATTACCCCAGATAACAATATTATCATGGCATTAAATATTGAGCAGAATAGTGTTGGTGAATTGATTGAGGTAAGTGATCTCGCATCAATACCCTCAATTAATGTGAACAATCTGTCTACTAAAGTGCTGGTGCGAAATGGTGAGACTATTGTCTTGGGTGGGATATTTGAAAGTAATACCCTAGAAAGTGAAACTAAAGTGCCTTTGTTGGGGGATATTCCTTATTTAGGTAATTTATTTAAGAGAAGTATCCGCACCGATGACAAGCGTGAACTCTTAATGTTCATCACGCCTCGTATCATGGAAGACGAGACCTTTTACGCTAAGTGATTAACCGCTCTATATTCCTGGTCGGCCCCATGGGGGCCGGCAAATCTACTATCGGTAAATTGCTAGCCGCGCAATTGCAGCTGCCGTTTGCCGATACTGATAAGGTCTTGGAAGAAAGAACTGGCGCGGATATCCCCTGGATTTTTGATGTAGAAGGAGAAGCTGGTTTCCGTCGCCGGGAAAGTGAGGTTCTCGAAGAGCTTTGCCTTGGAGAGTGCCAGGTTATCGGTACTGGTGGTGGAATAGTGCTACTTGAGGAGAATCGTAGGCAACTCCAAAAGTATGGCCATGTTATCTATCTGCAAGCCAGTGTAGAACAGCTATTTGAGCGCACCTCCAAAAACAGCAACCGACCACTTCTGCGGGTTCCCGATCCGCGCGCGCGTATCGAAGAAATATTGCGCGAGCGCGAACCTCTCTATCGCGAGGTAGCCGATGTTATTTGCGATACCGACAACCTAACACCCAAGCAGGCTGCGGCTCTGGTGGTTGAGCGGTTGCACGGCTCCCTCTCCCAATAACCTTTTTGCACTCTGTGCTAAAGTGCCTCTCATTTACTCAATTCGCTGAATCTCAGCGGCGGCGGGAAGGAGAGCACAATGCATTGCCTGAATGTGGAGTTGGGGGAGCGTAGCTATCCCATTATTATCGGTTCAAAACTCCTGGGTGATTCACAGTACCTGCTGCCCTATATACGTGGACAGCAGATTTGTATTGTTACCAATGAAACTGTCGCGCCCCTGTATCTCCAACAATTACTCAAGGGGCTGTCCAGCTTCGATAAGGTTGACGTTGTCGAGTTACCCGATGGCGAGTCCTTTAAGACCCTCGATACACTAAATCGCATTTTCGATACTTTGCTGGAGCAGCGTCATAACCGCACAACAACCCTAATTGCGTTGGGTGGCGGTGTCGTTGGAGATATGTGTGGTTTTGCTGCAGCTTGCTATCAACGCGGCGTTGATTTCATTCAAGTGCCTACGACTCTCCTCGCACAGGTCGACTCCTCTGTCGGCGGCAAAACCGGTGTAAATCACCCACTTGGTAAAAATATGATTGGGGCTTTTTACCAGCCGCGCCTGGTCTTGGCGGATATGGATACCTTAACGACATTGCCTGATAGGGAGTTCTCAGCTGGCATTGCTGAAGTCATTAAGTATGGCCTGATTTGCGATGAACCATTTTTTTCCTGGATTGAGAAAAATATCGACGCCCTGTTGAGCCGTAATCCACAGGCGCTGGCCTACGCTGTCGATCGCTGTTGCCGGGATAAGGCCGAAGTAGTGGCCAGTGACGAGCGTGAGGCTGGAGGTCGTGCCATATTGAATTTTGGCCACACATTTGGTCATGCCATTGAAGCCGTTCAAGGCTATGGACGTTGGTTACACGGCGAGGCGGTTGCCGCAGGAATGATGATGGCACTGGAGCTATCGCGACTGCAAGGCGATGTAGATGATGATCTGCTGGTGCGGGTTCGTAGCCTTCTGACTAAAGCCCAACTACCGCAGCAATCCCCCGCGGATATGACCGTTGATCATTTCTTGCAGGCTATGCGGGTGGATAAAAAGGTGGTGGATGGGAAACTGCGATTGGTACTGCTAAGGGCACTGGGTGATGCAAAAGTGGTTGATGATACACCGAGGGAAAAGGTTATAGAGGCGCTAAAGAACTGCGGTGCCAAGTGATGATTACCTCAAAAGACCCCGGAAACGGAGGACTAGATAACTAGAATTTGCCGATACAGGAAATGTATCTGCTTAATTGGTATTTGGCAGATAAAAAAACTGCAAAAGATTGAAAATCCAGTGTTAGACAAGTAATATTGCGCCCCCCCGACAATAATGGCGGGGCATGACGACCGCCAACAAGAACAATAAAGAAAGCCCCACCAGAGGGCTTTTTTTATCTTGGGATCTTTTAGCTAAGGACCGCAGGAGAGCGCAGCGCAAGCTTTGAGCATTTTTTGCCCATAACAGGTAGAGCTTTGGAATTACCTGAGGTCCCCCAATCGATAGTGACGAGGAATTCTATGGGTAGCAGTCTGTATCAGTTGGATGAGTTCAAAGACAACTGCGGTTTTGGTCTGATCGCTCATTTACATGGTGTGGCGAGCCACAAGTTGGTGCAGACAGCCATTGAGTCCCTTACTTGCATGACCCACCGCGGTGGTATTGCTGCCGATGGAAAAACAGGTGACGGCTGTGGCCTCCTGCTACAGAAGCCTGATGCATTTCTGCGCGGCGAAGCCCGCGACCTGTTTGGTGCTGAACTGACGGATGCCTATGCGGTAGGTTCGGTAATGTTGCCTCTCGATGAGGGTGAAGCCCAAAGCGCTCGCGTAACGATAGAGAAAGAGCTGGAGGCCCAAGGATTGCAAGTCGTCGGCTGGCGTACCCTGCCAACCAACTCTGAGTGCCTCGGGCCCATTGCCCATGACTGTCAGCCACGCTTTGAACAACTGCTGATCAATGATGCCGAGGACCCGCTGGGAGAGGCTCGCTTCAATGCGCGTTTATATGTTGCGCGTCGCAAGGCTGAGCAGCAGTTGAGTAGCGATGTATATATTGCCAGCCTTTCTACTAGTGTTCTTTCGTACAAAGGCTTAATGATCCCCGCGGACCTGCCAAAGTTCTTCCCGGAGTTAGCCGACCCGCGCCTGGAAACTGCAATTTGTGTGTTCCACCAGCGCTTCTCTACCAATACCATGCCGCGCTGGCCGTTGGCGCAGCCATTTAGGATGCTGGCTCACAATGGTGAGATCAATACCATTACTGGCAACCGCAACTGGTCGGTAGCTCGTACCAACAAGTTTGTCACAGAGCTGATCCCGGAGCTGGATGAGCTGGCTCCACTGGTAAACCGTGAGGGTTCCGACTCTTCCAGTCTGGATAACATGCTGGAAATGCTGCTTGCTGGCGGGATGGAGTTACACCGTGCGCTGCGCATGTTGGTACCTCCTGCATGGCAAAATGTTGAGGGCATGGACGCAGATCTGCGCGCCTTTTACGAATATATTTCCATGCATATGGAGCCCTGGGATGGGCCAGCCGGTCTGGTAATGACGGATGGCCGCTATGCGGTGTGTACTCTCGACCGCAATGGTCTGCGCCCATCCCGATGGGTGATTACCAAAGACGATATTATTACCGTGGCCTCGGAGATCGGGGTTTACGATTATGCGCCTGAAGACGTGGTGGCCAAGGGGCGGCTGGGGCCCGGCCAGATGCTTTCTGTGGATACTCTGGAGGGCAAGCTGTACCACACCGCCGATATCGACAATTTGCTCAAGCGCGCCCAGCCCTATAAGCGTTGGTTGAAGGAAAAGGCGCGACGCATTCGCTCAAAACTGGTTACTGCCCCTGTAGATAACAATTTTTCCCACCAACAGTTCAAGGTTTACCAAAAACTATTCAGTTCCTCGCTGGAGGAGCGCGATAAGGTGGTGCGCCCGATGGCGGAAGCCGGCCAGGAAGCGGTCGGCTCCATGGGGGACGATACGCCGATGGCGGTTTTATCCCGCTACAACCGCTCCCTTTACGATTACTTTCGCCAGCAGTTTGCCCAGGTTACAAACCCGCCGATAGATCCGTTGCGCGAAACTGTAGTGATGTCCCTGGAGACCTGCCTGGGGCGTGAGAAATCAGTATTTGAAGAGACGCCAGCACATGCAGACCGGGTGATACTGTCTTCCCCGGTTCTGTCCCATATGAAATACACCGCATTGCTATCCTTGGATCGCCCCGGCTTTGATGCGGAAATATTCGACCTGAATTACGACCCTGCAGAACTGGACCTGAAAACCGCAATTGAGAGGCTGTGTGCGCGGGTTGAGGCTTCAGTCCGAGCCGGTACAGTAATCGCAGTGCTTTCTGACCGCGATATTCGCAAGGGCCAGCTGCCTATTGATGCTCTGCTCGCCACCGGTGCGGTACACCATCATTTGGTGCACGCCGGCCTGCGTTGTGATTCCAATGTAGTGGTGGATACCGCCAGTGCTAGAGATGCGCACCAACTGGCCTGTCTAGTGGGTGTTGGTGCCACAGCTGTGCACCCCTATTTCTCTTACAGCATTATCAATCATCTGATCGATACTGGTGAATTGCTGCTGGATGCCGCAGAAGCGCAGAAGAATTATCGCAATGGCATTATCAAAGGGTTGCTGAAAATCCTATCGAAAATGGGAATTTCCACGGTGGCCTCGTATCGGGGCGCCCTTCTGTTCGAACTGGTGGGGCTCTCCAGAGAAGTAGTGGATCTGTGTTTCCCCGGTGCGCCAACCCGTATCGAGGGTGCCGGTTTTGCTGAACTGGAATCGGATATGGCATCGCGTGCCAGTATTGCCTGGAAGGCGCGCAAGCCGGTTTCTCCTGGAGGGCTGCACAAATACGTGCACGGCCAGGAGTACCACACTTTTAATCCGGATGTTGTGACCGCGCTGCGCCGCGCTGCCAGTACTGGGGACTATTCCGCTTGGCGTGATTATGCGGAATTGGTAAATCAGCGTCCGGTAGCAACCCTGCGGGATATGCTCGGATTTAAAGAAAATATTGAGCCAGTACCTCTGGAAGAGGTGGAGCCAATTGCGCAAATTGTGCGCCGCTTTGATTCTGCCGCTATGTCTTTGGGGGCCCTGTCGCCTGAGGCTCATGAATCACTGGCCCAGGCAATGAACCGGCTGGGAGGCCGTTCCAATAGTGGTGAGGGTGGTGAAGACCCGGCACGCTTTGGCACTGATAAAGTCTCCAAGATCAAACAGATCGCTTCCGGTCGCTTTGGGGTAACACCGCACTATCTGGTGAGTGCCGAAGTATTGCAGATCAAGGTGGCCCAGGGTGCCAAGCCCGGTGAAGGAGGTCAGTTGCCCGGCGGTAAGGTAAATGGCCTGATCGCACGCCTGCGTTATTCAGTGCCCGGCGTGACGCTAATTTCGCCGCCACCTCACCACGATATCTATTCCATCGAGGATCTTGCCCAGCTGATTTTCGACCTGAAGCAGGTCAACCCGGATGCGCTAGTGTCGGTGAAACTGGTTTCGCGCCCGGGCGTTGGCACCATCGCTGCAGGTGTGGCCAAGGCTTATGCGGATCTGATAACCATCTCCGGGTACGATGGCGGCACTGCGGCTAGCCCCATAACCTCTATCCGTTATGCGGGATCTCCATGGGAGTTGGGCTTAGCTGAAACCCATCAGACCCTCCGTGCGAATGATTTGCGCGACAAAGTGCGAGTGCAAACTGACGGTGGTTTAAAGAGCGGTCTCGATGTGATCAAAGCAGCCATCCTGGGAGCCGAGAGCTTTGGCTTTGGTACTGCACCTATGGTGGCTATTGGCTGTAAGTATCTGCGTATCTGTCACCTGAATAACTGTGCTACCGGCGTTGCTACCCAGCGTAAGAATCTGCGCGATGAACACTATATCGGCACCGCTGAGATGGCGATGAATTTCTTCCGTTTCATTGCCCAGGAGACCCGCGAATGGATGGCGCGGTTGGGAGTGCGCAGTGTGGAGGAGCTGGTCGGCCGTGTGGATCTGTTGCGAGTGTTGGAAGGAGAGACCGACAAACAGAAGAAGCTCGATCTTTCGCCACTGCTGCATAGCGATGAGCTGCTCGATAGCAAACCGCAAACCTGCCAGTCTGCCAGGAATGAGCCCTGGGACAAGGGCGAACTGGCCGAGCGAATGGTGGAAGAGATTTTGCCTTTCATTGAGAAACTTGCTGGTGGCGAGTTCAGCTATGACGTAACCAACTGTGACCGCTCCCTGGGGGCAAGGCTGTCCGGTGAGATCGCCAAGCGTCATGGTAATCAGGGCATGGTAGAAGCACCGATCAAGCTACAGCTTAAAGGGGTGGCAGGGCAGTCGTTCGGTGTTTGGAATGCCGGTGGCTTGGAGATGTATCTGGAAGGGGATGCTAATGATTACGTCGGCAAAGGTATGGCCGGTGGCAAGCTGGTGATACGACCACCTGAGAACAGTACCTTCGCCTCCGAGGAGACCAGTATCGTCGGCAATACCTGTCTGTATGGCGCTACCGGGGGCAAGCTATTTGCTGCGGGCCGTGCTGGGGAGCGTTTTGCCGTGCGTAACTCTGGTGCTTTTGCCGTGGTAGAGGGAGCTGGCGATCATTGCTGTGAATATATGACCGGTGGCATGGTTGCAGTACTAGGTCGCACCGGCTTTAACTTTGGTGCCGGTATGACCGGTGGCTTTGCCTATGTACTCGACATGGAACGGGATTTCTTCGACCGTTGCAACCATGAGTTGATTGAGTTACGCCGTATTAGCAGTGAAATTCTTGAGCCGCATCAGAGCCACCTGCGCGAGGTGATAGAAGAATATGCTGCCGAAACCGGTAGCGCCTGGGGCGCGGAGCTGCTGGATAACTTTGATGAATACCTGAGTCGTTTCTGGCTGGTAAAACCCAAGGCGGCGAGCCTTGCGGATCTTCTTTCTGACGTGCGCAAGCGCGGCGAATAAGGCTGGGGTGGAGAAACAGTATGAAAGACAGACTGAATAACGATTTCCAGTTTATCGACGTGTCCCGCATCGATCCGCCAAAGAAGGACATCATCACTCGCACTAATGAGTTTGTAGAAATCTACCAGCCCTTCAGTGAGAACCAGGTAGCCAGCCAAGCACACCGATGCCTGGACTGCGGCAACCCCTACTGTGAGTGGAAGTGCCCGGTGCACAACTATATTCCCAACTGGCTGCAATTGATCAGTGAGGGGAATGTGATTGAGGCGGCGGAGCTTTGCCATGAAACAAATACGTTGCCAGAAGTCTGTGGACGCGTTTGCCCACAAGATCGACTTTGTGAAGGCGCTTGCACCCTTAACGATGGTTTTGGTGCCGTAACTATCGGCAATGCCGAAAAGTACATTACCGATACGGCTTTTGCGCTGGGCTGGCGGCCGGATCTGAGTCATGTGGAAAAAACGGGCAAGAAGGTTGCGATTGTTGGTGCCGGCCCCGCGGGCCTGGGTTGCGCCGATATCCTCGTGCGCAACGGCGTGCAGCCGGTAGTATTCGACAGGCACCCAGAGATCGGTGGCTTAATTACTTTCGGTATCCCGGAGTTCAAACTGGAAAAGTCAGTGATGCAGAAGCGTCGCGAGGTTTTTGTGGGGATGGGGGTGGAGTTTTGCCTCAATACCGAAGTGGGCAAGGACATCAGCTTCGAACAACTGCTCAGCGATTATGATGCGGTATTCCTTGGAATGGGTACCTACAACTTTATGAAGGGCGGCTTCCCTGGCGAAGACCTTTCAGGGGTTCACGATGCCCTGCCATTCCTGGTGGCCAATGTGAACCGCAATATGGGTTGGGAGAAAGACCCCTCGGAATTTGTACCTGTGGAGGGTAAGCGTGTAGTAGTACTCGGTGGTGGCGATACCGCTATGGACTGTAACCGCAGTGCCATTCGCCTGGGCGCCAAGAGCGTCACCTGCGCCTACCGCCGCGATGAAGAAAATATGCCCGGCTCCCGCAGAGAAGTGGCCAATGCCAAAGAAGAGGGCGTGCAATTCCTTTTCAACCGCCAGCCAGTGGAAATTGTCGGTGACGGCAAGGTTGCTGGAGTTAAGGTGGTGACAACGAAATTGGGTGAGCCAGATGAGAATGACCGTCGTCGCCCACAGGTTGTGCCTGAGTCGGAGGAGGTGATCCCCGCCGATATTGTATTGGTAGCCTTCGGCTTCCGCCCTAGCCCGGCGGGGTGGTTTACTGAACACAATATTACGGTCGCCGATTGGGGTGGCGTCGTCGCTCCGGAAAAGCAGAAGTACAAGTTCCAGACTTCAAATGAGAAGGTCTTCGCTGGCGGTGATATGGTGCGCGGCTCCGATTTGGTGGTTACCGCTATTTGGGAGGGGCGTCAGGCCGGTGAGGGTATCCTCGACTACCTGGATATCTGATGGGTCTCGCAGGTTAGGAGAGGGGGACACCCCTCTCCATACTTCTCTTTGTTGATCTTCCCTATCAGCTCAAGGCTGCACACCGCTATATTTTTGCCACTCTATTTATAGTGGCCCCGCCCCCTGTACAATGGCCGCTTTTTAGCCCGCTCGGTGTGCATATGTCTGATACCAAACCGTCCGAATTGAAAAACGACCGCTTCCTTCGCGCCCTGCTACGCCAGCCTGTGGATCGAACGCCAGTGTGGATGATGCGCCAGGCGGGTCGCTATCTGCCAGAGTATCGCGCAAGCCGGGCCGAAGCTGGTAGTTTTATGGACTTGTGCCGCAACACCGAACTGGCTTGCGAGGTGACACTGCAACCCTTGGAGCGCTATCCCCTAGATGCGGCAATCCTGTTTTCCGATATCCTTACTATCCCCGATGCCATGGGACTGGGACTCTATTTTTCTGAGGGCGAAGGCCCGAAGTTCCATAAACCTCTGCGTACTGCGGCAGATATTGAGTCACTGGAAGTGGTTAACAGTGAGCGGGACCTGGATTACGTGATGAATGCTGTGTCCACCATTCGCCGGGAGCTGAATGGGCGTGTACCGCTGATAGGTTTTTCCGGCAGCCCCTGGACCCTGGCCACCTATATGATTGAGGGTGGCTCCAGTAAGGATTTCGCCCGCTGCAAAGAAATGCTCTATAACCGCCCAGAGTTAATGCACCAGCTGCTATCAGTATTGGCCGATTCTGTAACCGACTACCTGAATGCGCAGATACGTGCCGGTGCCCAAGCTGTGCAGATCTTTGATACCTGGGGTGGAGCGCTGAGCCACAGTGCCTACCGCGAGTTCTCCTTGCAGTATATGGCGCGTATCCTCGGTGGCTTGATTAAGGAAGTCGACGGCCGTCGTGTACCCGCCATCCTGTTCACCAAAGGCGGTGGGCAGTGGTTGGAGGCGATGGCGGAGACTGGTGCCGACGCACTGGGCCTGGATTGGACTACAGATATTGGCAGTGCCCGCGCCCGTGTCGGTGAGCGAGTGGCCCTGCAGGGCAACCTTGACCCCTCAGTCCTCTATGCCAGCCCCGAGCGTATCCGCCAGGAAGTGGAATCTATTCTGCGGGCATTTGGTCGTGGTAGTGGTCATGTATTTAATCTCGGTCACGGAATTACTCCAAAGGTCGATCCTGCGCACGCCGGCGCCATGATTGAGGCGGTAGTGGAGCTTTCTGCGAAGTATCACGTCTAAGTGTTCCAACTGGTGTCTGAGTCTGTGAATGCGGTCTCACTTTGGGCGGGTGCTCGTCAATATCTCTCCGTGATATAAATGTGCGCCTGCCCAAAGAGTCCCGATAGAGGCACTCTGCTCCTTAGCATTGGGCAGTTTTCAAGTAATTATCTCAGTAGTCGGCACCTCTCCAAGTGGCAATCGAACAGGCAAAAATCTCCGTCGGTGACCTACAGCGCGGCATGTTTGTTTCCAGGCTAGACAAGCCCTGGACACAGACACCTTTTGCGCTGCAGGGCTTTTATATTCGCGACCTGGAGGAGATACGGCAGCTGCAAAAATACTGCCGCTTTGTCTATGTGGATGTTCACAAGACCGTTGGCAGTGCTGGTGCGACTCTACGTCGCCTGGTCGGTGGCAGCGGTGCCGGCGCAGCTGGCCAAGGCCGCAATGCTCCCCGCGTAACTATCCCCTGTCGTCCTGTGGCGATTTCCCATAAGGCATACCCAATGCCACAGCCTGCCCGTCGCGAAGCCAGCAATGCACGCAAACTGCATGGGCAGATATTGCAGGGCATGGGTGAGGTAATGGGGTTGGTGGCCAGCAACCGGCCGCTACCGGTGCAACAGGTCAATCGGGTGGTGGAAGATCTGGTGGAAAGTGTGTTGCGCAGTCCCGATGCCTTCGCCTGGCTGGCGCGGGTGCGGGATAAAGATGAGCATACCTATAGCCACTCAGTGAGGGCGAGTATCTGGGCGGTACTGTTTGGCCGTCATATCGGACTGGGAAGACGGGAGCTATTACAGCTGGGGGTGGCGACCCTTCTCAAGGATGTCGGTAAATTGGCTATCCCGGCTGAAGTGTTGCAAATGAAGCAACGCGATCCGCGCAGTGAGCTGGAGTATCGAAAGTTTGTTCAGCACAGTGTGCGCATGCTCTCCGCCGATGCTCAGGTTGACCCCCAGGTAATCAATATTGTGCGCTGCCACCGCGAACGCCATGATGGCAGTGGTTATTCAGATGGCCTGCGGAGCGACAAGATACCCGTGTTGGCGCGTATGTGCGGAATCGTGACCTTTTACGATGAAGCGACTAACCCCCGTGGCGTCAGCGAACCTGTAGCCCCTTCTCGCGCTGTGGCCAGTTTGTATGATCTGCGCGGTATTGCCTATCAGGAGCAGCTGGTAGTGGAGTTTATTCAGGCGATAGGCCTTTACCCAACGGGTACCCAGGTGGAGCTTTCCAGTGGTGAAGTGGGCGTGGTAGTGGAGCAAACTTACGACCGTCGCCTCAGGCCCAAGGTGATGATTATCTTGGATGAACACAAACGTCAGTTGAATAAACCTCGCCTTCTCGATCTGGCTGAGGCTGAGGATCGTGCGAAGAAGCTGATTGAGCGGGGTAAGATGAGCGCTCAGGAGCAAGTGAGAATCTTGCGTGATATCGAGCCCGGTGCTTACCCCCAGGTGGATACAGCTGCGGTGCGGGATAATTATTTGTTTAAAGGTAATGGGCAGCTATCCCGGTTGATTTCTCGTCTGGCGAAATAACAGCTGCTACCCACTACCTAAATTATCCATGATGGGCGGTGTAAGTCGCCCCTTCAAGTTCAGTCTTTCTCAGCGAGTAGATTGCCGAAGTGCTCTCCCATTCGTACCGGGGTTTCCGCATTCAGGGAGTCAAGCCAGCGTACCTGATCCGCGCCGAACAGCATAATAACTGTGGACCCCAGCTTAAAGCGGCCCATCTCTTCGCCCTTTTTCAGGTGGATTGGCGAGGTGTTGAGATAATTGGTGCTGCGCACATCGCGCTTGTGTGGAGTTACCTGGCCCGCCCATATGGTTTCAATACCGGCAACAATCATAGCGCCCACAAGAATCATGGCCATGGGGCCTGCCACGGTATCGAATACACACACCAGCCGCTCATTGTGGGCGAACAAGCGCGGCACATTTTCCGCTGTTACTGTGTTGACTGAAAAGAGTTGGCCTGGCACGTAGGTCATATTGCGCAGGGTACCGGCCACAGGCATATGCACACGGTGGTAATCTTTGGGTGACAGATAAATCGTGGCGAAATGGCCGTCGTTAAACTGTGCTGCCAGCTCCGGATCCCCGCCCACAAGCTCGAGCAGGCTGTAGTCGTGTCCCTTGGCCTGGAATATGCGGCCGTTGTGGATGCCGCCCAGTTGGCTGATGGCACCATCCGCCGGACAGGCAAGGCTGTGCTCGCCGGTGATAATGGGACGTGCGCCTTCTTTTAGTTCGCGGGTGAAAAAATCGTTAAAGGTGCGATAGGCGGTACAGTCGGTCTCCTTTGCCTCCTGCATATTGACGCCGTACTTATCCACAAACCAGCGGGTAAAGGGGTCTTTGATCGATTTGATTTGTGTGTTCGCCAGCCAGCCGGCAGCGCGGGACAAGGCGTGCTGCGGAGTCAGGTACTGCAGTGCGGTAAAGAGTTTTGGGTTCATAGAATTACAACGTTTCTTGATGATTCTTACTGTTCTACCGGTGTATCGGGCAGGTTACCCCACTCGCTCCAGGAACCGGGGTAGGCGCATATATCGAAGCCTAGGGATTTACCCACCAGCCAGGTGAAGCCAGAGCGGTGGTGGCTTTGACAATGGGTAACGATCTTGTGCTTGTCGTCAATTCCCAGCTTGGCGAGAAATTCCCGTGCATCGGCGCGGATACGCATGTCTCGCTGGGGATCCATAAGCTGGGTCCATTCGCAGTTGATAGCACCGGGAATATGACCACCTTTCATGGCCAATACCCGTTCACCAGAATATTCTTGCGGTGAGCGCGCATCCCAAATAATAAAATCCGGGTTGCCTAGCTGTGCCTGAATTTGTTCGGTGTCAATGGATGGGGCTGAATCGATGGATATTTTAATATCGCTGGGGTTGGTCTGCGGCTCGTCAGTGGAAAGAGGCAGGCCAGCACTGCGCCAGGCGTGCATGCCACCATTCAGATAGCTGTAGTTATGGTGGCCGATCATCTCCAGGGTCCACAGAAAGCGTCCAGCCCAGCCGCCCCCTTCATCATCGCAGGCGACGACATGGGTTTCTGGACGCAAGCCAATTGCACGGAATATTTGGGTCAACTGTTCCAGGTCTGGCAATTTCCCGGGCGCTGGAGGAGTGCCGGCCATCAAAGCCTGGAAAGGCAGGTGCAAGGCGCCAGGAATATGGCCGCTCAGATAGTTTTGGTTGGAGCTGAGGTCGACAATTAGAAGTTCCTCGCGCTCTAGCTCGGCAGCGAGATCTTCCGCTTCGATAATCAGGTTCAAAATTTATTCTCCGATTCCAGGCTGTTGCGCAGGTGTAAGAAACTGTTCATGCGGCGCTCGCTGATATCGCCACTGGCCAGTGCTTCGTGGATGGCGCAACCAGGTTCACCCTGGTGACGGCAGTCCCTGAAGCGACAGTGGCCGATAAAGGGGCGGAACTCTACAAAACCTTCCAGCAGCGCAGTTTCCTCCATATGCCAGAGGCCAAATTCACGGATGCCAGGGGAGTCTATCAAATCGCCGCCACTTGGCAGGTGAAACAGTTCCGCCGCAGTAGTGGTGTGGGTGCCTTTCAAGGTGGCTTGTGAAAGCGCACCAGTACGTGCGCCGGCACTTGGGAGCAGTGCGTTCACCAATGATGATTTTCCCACGCCGGATTGTCCTACAAAAACACTGCTGCCCAGGGCCAGGGTTTCCAGTAATTGGGGTAAGCCCTCACCGGTTTTGGTGGAGAGTTTTAGCACCGGATAACCCAGGTCTGGGTAAGGGGCCAGCAACTCATCCAGTGCTTTGCGGTTACTGTCGTTGATCAGGTCGATTTTGTTGAGCAATAAAATAGGTGGAATGCCGGTGGTTTCTGCCGCTACCAGGTAGCGATCGATAGCATTGGCGAAGGGCTCGGGATAGGGTGCTATAACGATGACAATACGATCGATATTGGCGGCCACGGTTTTTAAATCGCCGTAGCGATCTGGTCGCTGCAATTCCGATGTACGGGGTAGGCGTGCACCGACCACACCATAGCCACCATCGCTATCACTCGTGGCCGGGCGCCAGGCAACATGATCGCCGGTCACCAATGTCTCAATGTTGGCACGCAGGTGGCAGCGCTGGCGCAGGGAGGAGTCCCTTTCACTCTCCACCAATATCTGGGTGCCATAATTGGCGATCACCAGGCCGGTTTGTTCCTGGGCCAGTTGGCCTTCATCCATCGCTTGTTCCGCCGACTGCTCGCGCTTGCGTGCGCGCGCCTCGCGTTCCTGCTGGATTTTGGAGATACGCCACTGCTGGCGTCGGTTCAATTTGCGTTTACTCATGCATTGGCACCTGGGGATCAGCGGCGGATTATAGCTATTGCTGGGTAGTTACGGTAACTTGCGCGGAAAGTTTGAGGAGACCCCCTGTGGATCAGAACAACCTGATTTGGATCGATCTGGAGATGACCGGCCTCAATCCAGAGAAAGAGCGCATTATCGAGATCGCTACTATTGTGACCGATTCGCGTCTAAATGTTCTCGCTGAAGGCCCTGCGATGGTAATTCACCAGAGTGATGTGCTGTTGAATGCAATGGATGATTGGAACACCGAGCAGCATGGTGGATCTGGTCTGGTAGCACGGGTGAAAGAGTCGGCCATATCCGAGCGAGAGGCAGAGCGCGAAACTATAGAGTTCTTGCGCCACTGGGTACCGGAGGGTGCGTCCCCTATGTGTGGTAACTCTATCGGCCAAGATCGCCGCTTTTTAGTCAAATATATGCCGCAGTTGGAATCCTACTTCCACTATCGCAACCTGGATGTGAGTTCGGTGAAGGAGCTGGCCAGGCGCTGGCGCCCGGAAGTGCTGGAGGGGGTGAAAAAGCACAGTAACCACCTGGCTCTTGATGATATCCGTGACTCGATCGAAGAGCTGCGCCATTACCGTGAGACTTTTTTCCGGCTCTAATCCTTGCCCCTTGGCTTTGTATGTCGTTGCGTTCCCTATTTGGGAGCGCGCTTGATCTTGCGCTTGCGCTTTCGGCCACCACGCAGGCGTGCCAGGGCCCAGTCGATATGTTCAAGCACCAGCGGTGTGGCGGTTGGCCGGGCCTGTTCCAGGGTATCCAAAACCGCATCGATGGGTTCGCCATTGCCGAGGGCAACCGCCAGATTGCGCTGCCAGCGCTCGTAACCAATACGGCGAATGGGCGAGCCTTCAGTTTTGCGCAGAAACTCCTCTTCGCTCCAGTTGAATAGTGCCAGTAACTCGCCGTTATCCAGTCCGTGGCGCGGGTGGAAATCCTGTTCGGCAGTGGGTTTGGCGAATTTGTTCCAGGGGCAGATTGTCTGGCAGTCGTCGCAGCCAAATACACGGTTTCCGATGGGCTCGCGAAATTCCTCGGGTATCGGCCCTTTATTTTCGATGGTCAGGTAGGAGATACAGCGGCCCGCATCCAGGGTCCGAGGACCGATAAAGGCATCGGTTGGGCATACCCGGAGACAGGCTACACAGTCGCCGCACTCATCGGCGAAGTCACCTTCGTCGACAGGTAGCGGTAGGTTGGTATAGATTTCGCCGAGGAAAAAGAACGACCCGGCCTTAGAGTTAATCAGTAAGCAGTTCTTGCCTATCCAGCCGAGCCCAGCCTTACGAGCTAATGCTCGCTCCATTACCGGGGCACTATCGGTAAATGCGCGCCCTTTGGATTCGATCCCGTGCTCGGCACAGAAGGCATCTATTTTTTTGGTTAGATTCGCCAGGCGCTTGCGAATCAGCTTATGGTAATCGCGGCCAGTGGAGTAGCGGGAAATATAGGCTTTGCTCGAATCTTTCAGCACTTTAATTGGCTGAGTGTCCGGAGGAAGGTAATCCAGGCGTGCGCTTATAACACGGACAGTCCCTTCTTCCAGTAAACCAGGGCGCCAGCGCTTTTCCCCGTGTGCACTCATCCATTCCATATCCGCGCTGTAACCGGCATCAATCCATGCTTGTAGGCGCTCGCCATCCTCCTCCAGCTGGCAATCAGTAATGCCAATTTGCTGAAAGCCCAGCTCCCGCCCCCAGATTTTAATCAGGTCGGCTAATTCTGCGAGCAGTGATTTGGTCATAGGTAAAAGCGGCTCGATATCCCATGCAAGCACATTGACTGGCCGGGGCGGTATACTCTGCTGGCAGTGCAACTGACAGCGATGCAATCGCCTATTTTGCCACAGATGAATTCTTGACCACATTGCGGGAGCCGCATGGACACGCCTCAACCTTTGTACAGTGCCGAATCGGTCCGGGAACTCGACCGACAAACCATAGCAGCGCTGGAAATTCCATCCATTCGATTAATGAAACGTGCCGGCCGCGCGGCCTTCAAGCATTTGCAGGCACAGTGGCCTGATATTGGCCGTATACAGGTCTTTTGTGGCGGCGGTAATAATGGTGGGGATGGCTATGTGGTTGCGGCCCTGGCAGCGCAAAAAAAGATCCCGGTTACGGTTTATGCCTGTACTGAGCCGGATAAGCTGAAAGGTGATGCGCATGAAGCCTGCGAATACGCCCGCCGAGAAGGCGTACAGGTGCTGACTTCCTTAGCAGAGTTGGACAATGCCGATGGCAACACCCTGATCGTGGATGCTCTGCTTGGTACTGGGTTTAGTGGGGCACTGCGCGTGGATGTCGCCCATGCGGTGGAGAGAATTGAGAAGAGTCCTGGGCCGGTATTGGCTGTGGATATCCCGTCCGGTCTAAGCGCCGATATGGGAACCGCTGACCTCGCCGTACATGCGGATATGACGGTGACTTTTATCGGGCGCAAACTCGGCCTCTATTGTGGTCGAGGCCCGGCGCTATGCGGTGAGGTCCAGTTCGAGGATCTGGGCGCGCCAGCGCAGGCCTACTGTGATGTTGATGCCGCAGTGCACCGCTACACGGCGGAGGGTATTAAACGCTTGCCAGTGCGTGCTGCGGACACCTTTAAAAATCAGTTTGGCCATATTCTGATCGTCGGAGGCGATAGCGGCTTTGGCGGTGCTGCACTTATGGCTGCTCAGTCCAGCGCGCGGGCTGGAGCCGGTCTGATTTCTCTGGCTACTCGCCCTGAGCACCTCTCTGCAGCTTTGACTCGTTGTCCTGAAGTTATGGCTCATCCGGTAATTTCCGGCCAGGAGCTGGAGCCACTGCTGGACGGCCCCAGTGTTATAGCTGTCGGTCCCGGCCTCGGGCGCTCGCCCTGGAGCGAACAGCTGTTAGCCCGCGCGGGGCGAGCAGAGGTGCCATTAGTGGTGGATGCGGATGCGTTAAATATCCTGTCCGAAGGGCGGGTATTGGCCGGCGTGAAACGGAATGATTGGGTACTGACCCCCCATGTGGGAGAGGCGGCACGCCTGCTCGGTTGTGACACTGACGATGTACTGGCCGATCCCCGTGAAGCAGCTGCCGCAGTTCAGGAAAAGTTCAGTGGTGTGGTGATACTTAAGGGCGCAGGTACCCTGATTGCCCACGATGGTGGTGTAGATCTGATAAATAGCGGTAATCCGGGTATGGCCTCTGGTGGTATGGGCGATCTGCTTACCGGTATCGTTGCTGCACTGATCGGGCAGCACTTGCCCCTGGTTGAAGCGGCCCGTCTGGCAGTTTGGCTGCATGGAGAAGCCGGTAATCGCGCTGCTGAGGATGGCCAGCGAGGTTTGTTGGCCACTGATTTACTGCCTTGGATTCGACGATTGGTAGATTGATAGTGAGTGAACTCAAATTACATTTGGCGGACGAAGAAGCAACAGTCGCCAGTGGAGAGGCGCTGGGGCGCGCATGCCTGGCAAGTGGCCTGCAGCATGGACTGACGCTGTATCTGAATGGCCAGTTGGGTGCGGGGAAAACCACTTTTTGTCGCGGCGTTTTAAGGGCTTTTGGTCATGATGGTGCAGTAAAGAGTCCCACCTATACGTTGGTAGAGCCCTATGAGCTGGGTACGCAACGAATTTATCATTTCGATCTCTACCGGCTGGGTGACGCCGAGGAGCTGGAGTTTATGGGGGTGCGGGATTATTTCGCCGCCCACAGTCTGAGTCTGGTGGAATGGCCGGAGCGCGGGGCTGGCGTATTGCCGGAGCCGGATTTGCAACTGGACCTGGAGGTGCCAGATAGCGGTAGACAGTTATTGCTGACTGCTCACTCCAAACAGGGCGCGGCAGTGCTCGATACGCTGGAAAAATTGCTGCAATAGTATCGGCAGACCTTATTTCGAGGGCGTGTGAATAACAATAAGCGAAAGGATTGGGATGTAATGAGTTTGATGTGGCGGTCACTTTTGGCCCTGGTTTTCGGGCTGGTGGTAGTAGTACCGTTAAAGGCGGCAGAAGTGGAAGGCGTACGCCTGTGGCGCGCGCCGGATCACACACGCCTGGTTTTTGATTTGAGTGGACCGGCGGAGCACAAGCTCTTTACCCTGAGTGGACCACACCGGGTAGTGGTGGATATTACTGATACCAAACTGAAGGCTCAGTTGGATGCACTGGATCTAAAAGGCACTCCTATCTCTCAGGTGCGCCACGCGCGCCAAAATAAGAAAGATCTGCGTGTGGTTCTCGACCTCAAACGGCAGATCAATCCACGTAGTTTTGCCCTGCGTCGCCACGAGCAATTGCCAGATCGCCTGGTAATCGATCTTTACGACAAAGTTGAAAATCAAGAAAAGACTCTACAACAAGTAAGTAGTGAACGAGATATCGTTATCGCTGTAAATGCTGGTCACGGGGGCGAGGATCCGGGGGCTCTAGGTCCTGGCGGTCTGCGGGAGAAGGATGTGGTGCTGGCGATAGCGCGCAAACTTCAGCGGGAGCTTGATCGAGAGCGGGGATTTAGCGCGAAATTGGTAAGAACAGGTGATTATTTTATTCCCCTGAGACAGCGAGTGAAAAAAGGGCGCAAAATGCGCGCTGATTTGTATGTCTCAATTCACGCCGATGCCTTTACCCGAAAGGAGGCTCGTGGTGCTGGTGTCTATGCTGTTTCCTCTCGAGGGGCGACCAGTGAGACGGCGCGCTTCTTGGCTCAGCGAGAAAATGAGTCTGACTTAATTGGGGGAGCGGGAGACCTGAGTCTGGATGACAAGGATGATACTCTTGCCGGGGTGTTATTGGACCTGTCGATGACTGCGACTATGAATGCGAGTCTCGATATTGGTGCCAGCGTATTGAACTCCCTGGGTAGTTTTACCCATTTGCACAAAAAGAAAGTGGAGCAGGCAAATTTCTCGGAGCTACGCAACCCCGACGTACCCTCAATCCTGGTAGAAACAGGCTTTATCACTAATCCCTATGAGTCTCGACGCTTGAGTGACCCTAAATTCCAACAGCGTATGGCAGAAAAACTCAGCGAAGGTATAGTGGGCTACTTCAACCGTCGGCCGCCGGCAGGCACTTGGCTAGCAGCCAATCAGGGCACCAAGTCGCGACGCCATATAATTGCCCGAGGTGAGACATTGTCTGGGATAGCCGCGCGATATGATGTTTCTGTTACAGCCTTAATGAGGGCCAACGGCATTAAAAACTCAGTGATTCGCGTGGGTCAAACTCTAAGTATTCCCTCGGGTTAATATCGAACCCTATAGCCTTTCAGGCCGGTCAAATAAGCGTTAACAGGCCAGAGTCATGCACGAACGTATCCAACAATTATCGCCCCGCCTCGCCAACCAGATCGCCGCCGGTGAAGTGGTGGAGCGCCCGGCTTCGGTTATTAAAGAGTTGTTGGAAAACTCTCTTGATGCCGGCGCCACACGCTTGGAAGTGGATGTCGATAACGGCGGTATCAAACGTATGAAAGTGCGCGATAACGGTAAAGGTATCGAACGCGAAGACCTGCCTATGGCCCTGGCCCGCCACGCTACTTCAAAGATTCATGTGTTGGAAGATCTCGAGGCTGTAGCGACCCTTGGTTTTCGCGGTGAGGCTCTCGCCAGTATTTCCTCAGTAGCGCGCTTGGCGCTGACCAGCAGCCGTTATGAGAGTGGCAAGGGCTGGCAGGTGAGTGCAGAAGGGCGTGATATGCAGGCGCAGCTATCCCCGGCTGCCCACCCTCGCGGTACCACCGTGGATGTGCGTGATCTATTTTTTAATACCCCTGCGAGACGCAAATTCCTGCGTACCGAGAAGACTGAATTTAACCGCATTGATGACACCATTAAGCGTTTGGCCTTGTCCCGTTTTGATGTCTCCATCAGTTTGCGCCATAACGGCAAAGGAGTGCATAACCTGCGAGCAGGCAGTGGCCGTGTTGAAATGGAACGCCGTGTTGCCCAGGTTTGCGGCCCGGCTTTTATGCAAAATGCCCTGCATATTGATGTGGAACGAAATGGTCTGCGTCTCTGGGGTTGGGTGGCTGAGCCTGCATTCTCACGCTCCCAGGCCGACTTGCAGTTTTTCTATGTCAATGGCCGTGCAATTCGCGACAAGGTAGTGAGCCATGCGGTGCGCCGTGCTTTTGCCGATGTGCTCTATCACGGTCGCCATCCTGCATTTGTACTCTACTTGGAACTGGACCCCGCATCAGTGGATGTTAACGTGCACCCAACCAAGCACGAGGTGCGCTTTCGCGATGGCCGTTTGGTGCATGATTTCCTGTTTGGCAGTTTGCACCGGGCCCTGGCTGATGTGCGACCAGGACAGCGTGAAGAGGCCGTAGAGGAGGCGGCTGAGGATACAGAGGTTGCGAGTGTAGACAAAGTTTCCGGTATCCAGGCCGGAGAGTTTGCTGGGCAGCAGAAGATGCCGCTGAGCAATAGACCATCTCCGGGAAGTCTGCAGCAGCAGATGAAAGCCTACGGTGCACTGCATGAACCCTATCAGGAAGATGCTGTAGTTGCTGAGCCCGTAGCGAGTGGGGCTGGGTCTCCTCGCGCTGTGCCTGCAGTGGCACCAGTGCCCGCAGGCGGTGAAGTAAGTTCCGATGAAGATGTACCGCCGCTGGGGTTTGCTATTGCCCAGTTGCATGGGATTTATATTCTCGCGCAGAACGAGCAGGGCATGATTGTGGTGGATATGCATGCCGCCCATGAGCGCATTGTTTACGAACAGATGAAAGTCGCTCACGCCGCTGGTGGTATCCAGGCCCAGCCGCTACTGGTGCCGGTGAGTTTGGCAGTAAGCCAGCGCGAGGCGGATTGTTTCGAGGAGCGCAGTGAAGTCTTTACGTCTCTTGGCTTTGTATTGCAGCGCGCCGGTCCTGAGACCCTACTGGTGCGCCAAGTGCCTACCATGTTGCATGGCGCGGAGGTGGAGCAGCTGGTGCGTGATGTGCTTTCCGACTTATTGGGACAGGGTGATAGTGAACGTATCGGTGAGCGCATTAACGAAGTGCTTGGCACCATGGCCTGCCACGGTTCGGTGCGTGCCAATCGCCGTCTGACGGTGCCTGAAATGAATGCTCTGTTACGGGATATGGAGCGCACCGAGCGCAGCGGCCAGTGCAATCACGGCCGGCCCACCTGGACCCAGGTTAAACTGGCGGATATGGATAAGTGGTTTATGCGCGGTCAATAAGCGCGAACTGGAAGTAGGTGGTGATTTGAGCGAGCGTACCTCGGGCGACAAACCCCGCGCAATTTTCTTGATGGGCCCCACGGCATCGGGCAAGACGGATCTGGCTATGGCTCTGGCCGACAATCTGCCGGTTGAATTGATAAGTGTCGATTCGGCGCTGGTGTATCGGGGCCTGGATCTGGGTTCAGCCAAACCGAGCCCTCAAGAGCTGGCGCATTATCCCCATCGCCTTATCGATAATTGCGATCCTAGTGAGTCCTATTCCGCAGGGCGATTTCGCAAAGATGCTCTCCAAGCTATGGACGAAATCAGTGCAGCGAGTAAGATCCCTTTGCTGGTAGGCGGAACTATGTTGTACTTCCGCGCTCTCCTAGAAGGTATGGCAAAACTGCCTGAAGCCGATGCCCAATTGCGCGCAGAGATAGAGTCGCAAGCTGAACGAGAGGGCTGGCCTGCTCTGCACGCGGAGCTAGCCGAAGTGGATCCGCAATTAGCGGCAGAATTGCATCCTAACCATTCGGTGCGAATCGAAAGGGGCTTGGAAGTTTACCGTCTCACCGGAGTGCCTTTGTCCCAGTTGCGCCGTGAGCAATCCAGCAGTGGGGTGCAGGAGCGTTACCATGTGAGCCAGCTGGCAATTATGCCGAGGGATCGAGGGCTGTTGCACCAGCGCATTGAGCTGCGCTTTAAGCGGATGCTCAATGCTGGGTTTGTCGATGAGGTGCGAGGCCTGCGTGCGCGTGGCGATCTGCACGAAGATCTGCCGGCAATTCGGTCAGTGGGCTATCGTCAGGTCTGGCATTACCTGGATGGTCGATGTGATTACGATGAAATGGTTGCGGCGGGTGTTGCGGCTACACGCCAGCTGGCCAAGCGCCAGTTGACCTGGCTGCGACGCTGGCCTGACTTGCAAACTTTGTATACTCAGGATGCCGATGGCAGGGTGCGTGAGAATGACGAAATATTGGCGGAAGCCTTGAAATTTCTCGCCTGAGCATCCATAACGTGGTTGGGCTAATAAACGACAAGCTCATTCAGTCAGTTTTCAAAGAGCCGGCCTTTTCGGCTCGCTACTACACTACTTACACGCGTATTCAACCTCAGTCGTTCTTTGATCCGCGCTCTTCGCGGGTGCGATTGCGGCCTGCATACCGCATTCAGCTTTTTGACAAGGAGAAAAAAGATGTCAAAAGGGCATAGCTTACAAGACCCTTACCTCAACGTATTGCGCAAAGAGCGTATCCCGGTTTCTATCTATCTGGTAAACGGCATCAAGCTCCAAGGCCAAATTGAATCTTTCGACCAGTTTGTGGTGTTATTAAAAAATACCGTCAGCCAGATGGTGTACAAGCACGCTATTTCTACAGTCGTTCCGTCTCGCGCTGTACGCGTGCCTCTGCTGAATCCGGCGGCGCAGCACGGTGGTGAGGGTAACGGAGAAGGCGGTGAGCGCGAATCCTTTAGCTGATAGAACCGCGCAATTTGACTAGCGCCCCCATGGCTGGGGCGCCTACAGTAAGCGAGTCCGGAGCGGCTTGCCTGCTGCCACTTCAGTTTGGGAGGCGGGCTAGTGCCCGTTTCCGCAATAGAGATTTCCCATTGTTTTTCGATCGACCGGAATCCGGTGAGCTGGCCGTACTCGTACACCTAGAACTCTCCGCTATCGACAGCCCCGATGATCCTCGTGAATTTGAGGAGTTGGCCCTCTCTGCCGGAGCAGATCCGGTTAGCTTTATCTTTGGTCAGCGTGCAACGCCGGACCCAAAAACTTTTGTCGGACGCGGTAAGCTGGAAGAAATTCATCAGGTGGTAAAAGAGCAGGGCGCGGAGCTTGTGATTTTTGATCACATCCTTTCCCCCAGTCAGGAGCGCAATATTGAGCGTGAGCTGAAATGCCGGGTGCTCGACCGCACTGGCCTGATCCTGGATATTTTTGCCCAGCGCGCACGTACCCATGAGGGAAAGTTGCAGGTGGAGCTGGCGCAGCTGCGCCATATGGCCACCAGGCTTGTACGAGGTTGGACGCACTTGGAGCGTCAGAAGGGTGGTATCGGCTTGCGTGGACCAGGTGAAACCCAGCTGGAAACTGACCGCCGCCTGTTGAGAGCGCGCATCGACTCCATTGAGAAGCGCCTGGAAAAAGTTCGGCGTCAGAGGGAACAGGGCCGGCGCGCGCGAGCTCGTGCGGAAGTTGCCACGGTATCACTGGTGGGTTACACCAATGCGGGCAAGTCCACCCTATTTAACCGCCTCACCGATGCTGAAGTTTATGTACGTGACCAGCTGTTTGCCACGCTGGACCCGACCATGCGCCGGGTTGAATTACCCAATGTTGGCGCCATGGTATTGGCTGATACGGTTGGTTTTGTATCCCATCTGCCGCATAAACTGGTTGAGGCGTTTCGCGCCACATTAGAGGAGGCAGCCCAGGCAACCCTGTTGCTACATGTGGTGGACGCCGCCGCAGAGGACCGCCTGCACCTGATTGAGGAAGTGCAGAGTGTTCTCGAGGAAATTGGCGCAGCGGAACTGCCACAACTGTTGGTGTATAACAAAATTGATCTGCTGGCAGATTGTGAGCCCCGTATTGATCGTGATGAGAATGGTGTGCCGCGTGCGGTGTGGCTATCCGCAGCCACTGGTGCGGGCTGTGAACTTCTGATTGAGGCCATCGCCGAGTGCCTGGGAGAGCAGATGGTGCGTGGCCTGTTGGTGGTGAAGCCACATCAGTCCCGCCTGCGTGCGCAGCTTTACCAGATCAATGCTATCCAGAGCGAAACTTATCGCGATAATGGCGACTGTGAACTGCAGCTGCTATTACCACGCAGTGACTTCCAGCGCCTGCTGGCCCAGTTTACCGTCAATGATGAGGGGCCCGAGTGGTTGCCACAGGTCGATGGTGAGGAAGATAGCGGTGGGGCGGGGCAATAGTGCCCTTATTGCCATTAGTGAAAGATTTCTGTGTGACTGCGGTTGCGACAAACTTGCCTCGGGCTGAGCCCTGGCGGCAATATTTTGCCGGCAGAGGATGCTAGAATCCGCCGGAGTGAAAGCTTAAATGATCAGAGTTGGAGTAAATTAGATGGCCTGGAATGAGCCGGGTGGTAAAGATAAAGACCCATGGGGCGGTGGCGGCGGCAATCGTAATAACGATGGCCCCCCCGATCTCGATGAACTGTTTCGTAAAATCCAGCAGAAGCTGGGTGGCCTGTTTGGCGGTGGCAGCCCCAGCACAGGTACGGGCAACTTTCCCTGGATGTTGGTTATTGGTGTCGCCGTATTGATTTATGCCGGCCTTGGTATTTACCAGGTCAATGCCAACGAGCAGGCGGTGGTACTGCGGTTGGGGAAATACCATTCGACAGAATCTGCCGGGCTGCACTGGAACCCCCCACTAATCGATAACGTCACCAAGGTGAACATGACCGAGGTACGTACCGAGCGCACTACAGGGCAGATGCTGACTGAAGATGCCAATATCGTTGAAGTGGTGCTGACTGTACAGTGGCAGGTAAGTGATGCGGAGTCCTTTGTACTGCGTGTTCGCGAGCCAGTGAAGAGCTTACAGGAGGCTACTGATAGCGCCCTGCGCCACGTAGTGGGCTCCCTGACCCTGAATGGCGTCATCTCGCAGAATCGTACTCAAGTATCCACCGATACTCAGCAGCGTTTGCAGGAGTATCTGGATCTGTATCAGACCGGTATTCGTATTGATGTGGTCAACTTGACCGATGCCAAGGCACCCCGTGAAGTTCAGGATGCATTTGATGATGTAACCAAGGCCCGGGAGGACGAGGTTCGCCTGCAAAATGAAGCCCAGGCTTATGCCAATCAGGTTATCCCGGTAGCACGTGGTCAGGCCCAGCGGATTATCGAAGAGGCGGAAGCTTACAAGGCTCGCGTAGTCGAGAGTGCTCGCGGTGAGGCAGTGCGTTTCGAGAAGTTGCTGACCGAATACGAGCGTGCGCCTGAAGTGACCCGCGAACGTCTCTACCTGGATGCGGTTCAAGAGGTGATGTCCAGTACTTCCAAAGTGATGGTGGATGTCGAAGGTGGCAACAACATGATGTACCTGCCGCTGGATAAGTTGGCGCAGGAGAGTACGACTCATGCGGCCTCACGCAAGGACACCTCACCAATTTTGATTGAGGAAGTCTACCAGCGCATTGTCGAGCGCTTGCGTCAGGACGCTGCCAACGGCCGCCGCAGCCAGTCTGTCCGCTAGGAGGTGATGGAATGAACAACAAAACTTTGGGAATAATTGCCCTGCTGTTGGTCGGCATACTGATAGTTTCCTCCAGCGCTTTTGTGGTTAAAGAAACGGAAAAGGGTGTGCTGCTGCGTTTTGGTGAGCTGGTGCGCACCTATAACGAACCGGGCCTCTTTTTTAAGATCCCGTTCGCGGAAAAGCTGCGCAAGTTTGATGCGCGTATTCAAACTGTGGACTCCAGCCCGGTGCGTATGCTCAACAGTGAAAACAAGTTCATGATGGTGGATTCATACGCCAAGTATCGTATCTCCGATGTGAATAAGTTTTATATCGCTACCCGCGGTGATGAGCGCAATGCAGTGCGTCTGCTGTCTGAGCGGATCAATGATCAGCTGCGCAACCAGTTTGGTGTGCGCGACCTGCACGAAGTGGTCAGTGGTGAGCGCGATGAGCTGATGGCAGAAATCACCAAGAACCTCAATCAAGTGGCGCAGGAGGACCTGGGTGTGGAAGTGATTGATGTGCGTGTAAAGCGTATCGACCTGCCGCCGGAAGTTTCCGAATCGGTGTTCCAGCGTATGCGTGCCGGCCGTGAGTTGGAAGCGCGGGATCACCGGGCCAAGGGTCAGGAGGCCAGTGAGCGTATCAAGGCTAACGCCGATCGCCAGAAAGTGGTAATTGAATCTGAAGCCTACCGCCAGGCAGAAGAGTTGCGCGGTGCTGGTGATGCAGAAGCGGCGGCTATTTATGCCTCGGCTTATAGTAAGAATCCGGAGTTTTACCGCTTTACCCGCAGTCTTCAGGCCTATAAGGAGTCCTTCCAGAGTAAGTCTGATATGCTTCTGGTGGACCCGGATAGTGAATTTTTCCGCTATCTGAAGGACCCCAAAGGGCAGTAAGTCGCCGGGGCTGGTAAACGGCCGCTGATTTTTCGAGTCAGCCAGTTGGATCTGAAGAGGTTAGGTTGTCGTTTCGACAGGCTCGATAACGCTACCTTCCCAGCCGCACTTGATGCTAAAATCATGCAAACCGGGCCTCGCCCGGTTTTTTTGTGGAAGGTGCTGGCGTGCCCCATTAACCCTGACAAACCCGTTTCACCATGACCCAAGCTGATCGCTGGATGTTGCCGGATGGCATCGCGGAAATATTGCCCGCGGATGCTGTTCAGGTTGAGACCCTGCGCCGCCGACTATTGGACCTCTACCATTGTTGGGGGTATGAGTTGGTAATACCGCCGATGTTGGAATTCACTGAATCCTTATTGATAGGGATGGGGCGTGATTTAGATCTGAGTACCTTTAAGGTCACCGATCAGATTTCCGGCCGCACGCTCGGTATTCGTGCCGATATCACTCCACAAACTGCGCGCATTGATGCGCACAGTTTCCCCAGAGCTGGTGCTAACCGCCTGTGCTATGCGGGCCATGTTCTCTACACCCGGCCACGCACCGCGATGGGCTCTCGCGCTCCGATCCAAGTAGGTGCGGAGTTATTTGGCGTGGACAGCCTGAGCGGTGATATTGAGGTGATCTCCATGATGTTGGAGAGCCTGCAGATCGCCGGTATCGAAAAGGTATACCTGGACCTCGGTCATGTCGCCATCTATAGAAGTCTCGCTGCAGTTGCGGGGCTGGATGAGGCTCAACGGGATGAGCTATCGGCCCTGCTTCAGAGTAAGGCCAGCGCCGATGTCTATGACTGGGTGGCGGCAAATGCTGCTGATCCTCAGGTGGCCACTTGGTTACGGGCGTTGCCTGGCCTCGCCGGTGGACTCGACTGCCTGGAGAAGGCACGCGAGTTGTTGAGTGGGACGCCGGCGCCGCTGCAGGCTGCGCTGTCTGACTTGCAGCAGGTGGCCGAGGCATTGAGCGAGCGCTACCCGACCGTGGAGCTGTTTTTCGATTTGAGTGAAGTACGCGGCTATGACTATGAAACCGGATTGGTTTTCGCTGCCTACACTCCAGGCCACGGCCAGGTTCTCGCCAATGGCGGCCGTTACAATGGTATCGGTGCGGAATTCGGTCGTGATCGCCCGGCAACAGGCTTCAGTAGTGATCTGGTAGCCCTCAATACCCTGGGCAGGGGCGCAGTGCCTGAGACCGGGGCTATTCTTGCGCCGGACATGCGCGGTTCAGAGGGCATTGAGCTATGGCGTACGGTTAACGAGCTGCGCCGACAGGGAGAGGTGGTGATTGCCACGCTATCCGGTGGTGCAGACAGCGATCTCCACTCGCGCTGCAACCGCGAGCTGGTGCTCGAAAGCGGTTCCTGGGTGATAAAGCTGCGGGACTGATTGAGAGCGGGCGCAGTGGAAGTGCCGGTATAGATGCGGTGTTTACCGCAAGATCCATTGATGTCGGGGGCTTCAAGCGCCCGCAGAGAGAAACCTGAGTTAGAGATTGATACAGATGGGCAAGAACGTAGTAGTGCTGGGAACCCAGTGGGGCGATGAAGGCAAGGGCAAGATTGTCGATTTGCTGACAGAGCAGGTCTCGCTGGTAGTGCGCTTTCAGGGCGGACATAACGCCGGCCACACCCTGGTTATTGACGGTGAGAAGACCGTACTGCACCTGATTCCCTCCGGTATCCTGCGCCCCAGCGTAACCTGCTTGATTGGCAACGGCGTAGTATTGTCACCAGAAGCACTGCTTAAAGAAATGGCGGAGCTGGAAAAGAAAGGGGTGCCTGTAAGAGAGCGCTTGCGCCTGTCGCCGGCCTGCCCGTTGATCCTGCCTGTACATGTGGCACTTGATCAGGCCCGTGAAAAAGCCCGCGGCGACAAAGCGATCGGCACTACCGGTCGCGGAATCGGCCCGGCTTATGAGGATAAGGTTGCCCGCCGTGGCTTACGCCTCGGTGATCTGTGCAATTGGGATAGCTTCTGTAGCCAGCTCAAAGAGCTGGTCGACTATCACAACTTTGCCCTGACCCAGTATTACAAAGCCGAGCCTGTCAGCTACGAGGATACCTTGGAGCAGGCGAAAACCTGGCGCGAGCAGCTGATGCCGATGATCACCGATGTTGCGGATCACCTGCACAAGGCCCGTGAACAGGGTGAACATATCCTGTTTGAGGGCGCCCAAGGCTCGCTGCTGGATATCGACCACGGCACTTACCCTTATGTAACCTCTTCCAATACGACTGCAGGCGGAACCGCTACAGGCTCCGGCTTCGGCCCCCTATACCTGGACTATGTGCTGGGTATCACCAAGGCCTATACCACCCGTGTTGGTAGCGGCCCATTCCCCACTGAATTGGATTGCGAAGTCGGCCGCTATCTAGGCGAGAAAGGCCATGAGTTTGGTGCTACCACGGGGCGAGAGCGCCGCACTGGCTGGTTTGATGCCGTAGCCGTGCGCCATGCGATTCGTATCAACAGCATCTCGGGCCTGTGCCTGACCAAACTGGACGTGCTTGATGGTCTCAAGGAAGTGAAGATCTGTGTGGGTTATCGTAACTCTGCCGGCGAAGAGATTCCGGTGCCTTTCGATGCCGCTGGATGGGAGGGAGTTGAGCCGGTTTACGAGATTTTGTCCGGCTGGAAGGAAACTACAAAAGGTGTGCGCCGCGAGGCAGATTTGCCCGCGAATGCCAAAGCCTATATCGCTCGTATCGAGGCGCTGGTAGGAGCACCTGTAGATATTGTTTCTACTGGCCCGGACCGCAATGAGACCATTGTTCGCGCCTCATCCGCCCTCTGTGAAATGGGAATACATAACGCTAGCGAATAAGGCGTTTGTAGCCCGGTTGTGAACACACAGTCTGATCTCGGCCTTGCTATTTTAGGTGAGGCCTCTGATTATTAGACTTGATTCAAGTTATTGGTCGAGTGCTTTTAGGAGTACTTTTGATCAGAATTCAACCGGGCCAATCTATGACTTCGACTGTTTCCGTTGCCAGCCGCTATAGCTTTGCGGAAGAGATTGCCAACAGCATAACTCACGGTGTCGGAGCTCTCCTCGCTATTGCCGGCCTAGGTGTTCTCTGTGGTTTTGCTGCCCTGCGCGGCGATGCGTGGCATATTGTCAGCTCTAGCGTTTACGCTACAACGCTGATCTTATGTTTCCTCGCCTCAACTCTTTACCATGCGGTCAGCCATATTGGTGCCAAGGCGATTCTGCGCACACTGGATCACTCCTCAATATTTCTGCTGATTGCTGGGACTTACACGCCCTTTACTTTGGTGACACTGCGCGGTCCATGGGGCTGGTGGCTGTTCGGGATTATTTGGGGACTGGCACTGCTCGGGTTGATAATTCAGTTCACCCCGCTGAAAAAAATTCGCGCCCTGTCTATCACTTTAAGCGCCTTAATGGGCTGGGTAGTCATCGCTGCAATCAAACCACTGGCGAACAGCTTGGAAACCGGTGGCCTGTGGCTGCTAGTAATAGGTGGACTTTGTTATACAGGGGGTATTGCCTTCTACCTATGGCGAAGTCTGCGCTTCCACCACGCTATCTGGCATTTGTTTGTGTTGGCCGGCGGTATCCTGCATTTCTTTGCTGTGCTCTTTTACGTAATCCCCTGAATTTTGTAGCCCTGGTCACAGAGGTGTGCTCCGCCCAGAACTTCCTTCCAGTTCCGCGGTCACGATTAATGCACGGTCGGTTGGGTGACATCAATTGATAAATCCACCTTCCGGAAAGGAGAGGCTCGTTCTAACCTTGAGCGAGCAAAAAGTTGTGTTAAAGGTACTCTCATGCCCAGACTGCACAGGTTCCCTATACTGTTCTACTTTCTCGCCCTTTGCTTGATGTTGCTCTCATTGGCGGGGCAGGCCGCTGACAAGCCGGACCCGGCTTTTGAGAAGTGGGTGCAGGAGTTCCGCAAAACCGCTATCAAGAGCGGCATCTCGCCTCAAGTCTACGACCAAGCATTCAAAGGTATCACCTCTCCCGACCAATGGGTGCTGGACCGCGCCAGCTATCAGCCGGAGTTCAAAGCACCCGTCTGGCAGTACTTCGACAACCGAGTGCAGAAGCGGGCCATTGAGCGCGGTAAGCTGGAAAAGGAGAAGATGAAACCCTGGTTGGACAAAATCCAGAAGCGCTTTGGGGTGGACCCCAATATACTCCTGGCGATTTGGTCAGTGGAATCGAGCTTCGGCGGGATCCTCGGTAACGAACAGGTGATGCGCAATGTGATCCGCTCCCTGGCGACTCTGGCCTATGCGGATCCTCAACGTAAGAAGTTTGGACGCCAGCAGTTGCTTGCAGCCCTGAAAATACTCCAGGCTGGCGATGTAGAAGGGCAGTACTTGCTCGGCTCCTGGGCTGGTGCAATGGGTCATACTCAATTTATTCCCACCAGCTATCAGGCCTATGCTGTGGATATCGATGGCGATGGCAAGCGTGATATCTGGAACTCCGTGCCTGATGCCCTGGCTACAGCGGCCAACCTGCTTTCTAGCAATGGTTGGCAGCGAGGTAAACCCTGGGGTTACGAAGTCAGCATACCTGCACGTAAACTGCCTGGGGGCAAGCTGACGGTGGCGGAGTGGGAAAAGCTTGGGGTCAAACGCGCCAATGGCGAGCCATTCCCCAGCAAGAAAGCGATAGCTGAATTGAAGCTGCCGGATGGGCGTAACGGCCCGGCTTTCCTGGTATTCAAAAACTTTTTTGTGTTGAAGCGCTACAACAACTCTGACCGCTATGCGACGGCAATTGGTCTGTTAGCGGACCGAATCGGCGGCGCGCCGCCCTTGGTGAAGGATTGGAACCGGCCGTTTACTCCTCTCGATAGCGGCCAAGTGGAAGAACTACAGAAACTACTGAAGCAGAAAGGCCTTTATACCGGAGAGGTCGATGGTAAAGCCGGCCCCGGTACCCGCAAGGCAATTAGGACGTTTGAGGAGCGTGCCGGTGTAGAGGTCAAAGGTTTTCCCAGTAAAGAGGTACTGGAGTTACTTCAGCAACAATAGTCAGCTAGAAATTTTCATCCGGCAGCAGGCTGTCCTGTAGTAATTCGAGGTTTTCCACAACTTCCTGGGGCTCGCGGAAATAGGCGATGTGATACATCGCCTCGCCCTCGAGTACCAGGGGAATATTCTGTTTGCCAATAATAATCCCCTCTCCGTTAGATCGCACCTGGTCGAGTTCCTTGCCGTAAGGGTCGGCGATAGTGGCAAGTAGTTCGCCCTCGTATATGTGATCCCCCAGAGTCTTGATATGATTTGCGATACCGCTGTCGCCGGCGCGCAGCCAGCCGCTGCTGCGGGCAATAAACGGTTCTATCGAATTGCCACCGCGGCTTTTTGGCAGCATTTCCAGGTGTCGCATTACGTTGATTACGCCCTTGACCCCTGCGCGTATGCACAGTTCATCAAAACGCAGTGCTTCGCCCGCTTCATACAGTAGGATTCTTACTCCAAGATCGGCGGCGGCTTGGCGAAGGGAGCCATCGCGGATGGAGGCATTGAGCAGCACCGGCACACCGAAAGCTCTGGCCATGGCACGAGTGCTGGCATCGTCCAGGTTGGCGCGCACCTGGGGTAAGTTACTGCGGTGCGCAGCACCGGTGTGAAGGTCGATGCCGTAATCACATTTGGCCACTATCTCCCGCAGGAAGACATGGGCCATGCGAGCGGCTAGGGAGCCCTTGGCTGATCCGGGGAAAGATCGGTTCAGGTCGCGCCGATCGGGTAAGTATCGGGTGTGTTGAAGCACGCCGTAGACATTGACCATGGGAACGGCGATAAGAGTGCCGCGCAGGGACTTGAGGCCGCGGCTCTGAATCAGGCGGCTGATTATCTCGATGCCATTAAGTTCATCCCCGTGTACCGCCGCACAGACAAAAATTGTAGGGCCGGTCCGCTTGCCGCGTTGCACATAGACAGGGATTGCCATATCCGTATTGGTATACAGGCTAACCACCGGCAGGTTTATACGGCGGGACTCCCCCCTGGCCACTGCAATACCGCCAATTTCAAAGTCCAGGGAATCTCGCATATCTCAGCCACACTATTGGACTTAATTGATTGTAGAGGGCGGAAGGGAAAGCGCTGTAGAGCCTTCCCGATAGGTTGTATCAGGCCACTGACCTTAAAGTTTGGCCAGAGAAGAGTCGGGTGTCGAGCGGGCAAAAACCTGGGTGCCATTCAACCAAATATTCAGCGCCGGGTTCCAGTATCCCGAGGTGTGGTACCAGAGGCCTGTTTCGATATCGGCAATAAGGTTGGCACCACGCCAGGGGCTGGGCTCAAGACCAAAGCCGCGGTTGGCAGTAGCCCCGGTTTCGCTATTGCGGGACCATTGTATTGTGCCCTGCGTATCAAAGATGACCAGGGGCTTGCCCTCCGGATTGGTCAGGTAGTGCTCGCTGGTACCTGAGCTCCAATGGCAGAGAAGAGAGCCGCTCAAGGGGTGTTGTATCCAGTGTCCGATGCCGCGTGATTTACCATCAATTTGGTGTGCCTCCGCCCAGATGCCGAGGCCGCTCCAGCTGGTAGTCACACGACGTTGGCGTGTCGACTTGCGATGGGTACAGGTTTTACTCAGGCGGCGTCCAAACGGGTCATAGCGGAAATAGGTTTTGAACTCGCCACACTCTGCGGTACTCATCAGGCCCCAGCCATCGTACTGGTATTGGTAGTCTTTGCGCCCGGGAATCTCCCGCTCACTGGTGATATTGCCGCGTTTATCTCGCTCAATATGTGCCTGGGCAAGTCCAGCCTGGAGAATAGGCGTCGTGAGTTGCAGAGGAGCTTGTCGATCGAATTGCCAGGTTAGGGCGAGACCGCTGTCCAGAGCTGCTAGCCGGCCTGCGTCAAATTTATAGGTGCTGCGAATGTCCCCCTGGACATGTATGTGTTTTTGTCCGTCTATTTCAGTGCGGAGGATTGGCTCACCATTGGCGTCAATTCCATACAGGGATCCGCAAGGTGTGAGGGTATAGGCTAAATCGAGATTATCGGAGCTGGCGTTTTTCAGCCATCCGCGTGAGTCGTACTGATATCTCAGGCTGAAATCGCGAACGTCGCTGCTGTTGTGGTTTTCGGCAATCACCCGATTGCGCTGATCGTATTTAAAGCGCACGGAAGAGTGTAAATTGTTGGCTTGGATCAGGCGCTGATGTGCATCGTAATGAAATTCACAACTCTGGCCGTTGTTGTTGCGGATTCCGGCAATGGAGCCATTTTCATTGTAATTAAAATACCAGCGGCAGTCGTTGTCGCAGTATTCGCTGATACTGCCATCGGTATTGTAGTGCCAGCGCAAATGGCGTTTATCCGGTGTGTGATATGAGACTAACTGGCCGATGGGGTCGTAGTGCCAGCGGTAGTTTCCTTTAGCGGTGTCCAATTGGGTTAACTGACCGTGGGCATTGCAGTGCAGTTCCCAGTTGTTGCCATCGGCAAATTGGATCTGGCATATATTGCCGGCACTATCGTATTCGCAGTGCAGGCTCTGGCTGTTGCCGGCGTGAATTGCATAGGGTAGCCCCCGCTCTGAGTAATCCAGGCCGTATTGGTGCATACCAATATGGGACTCACGCAACTCGCCTTCCGGGCCATAGCGCCACTCGCACCAAGTCTCTTCATTGACTACCAGCGCACTCATCCGCTGCCAGTGATCGTACTCAAAACCCCAAACCTTCTCCCCGCAGCGAACGGCTTGCAGTTGACCTTGTCCATCCCAGGAGAAGTCCACTCGACCGCCCTCAGGGTCGGTAATTTGCGTCAACTGGCCGCGATCGCTGTAGAGGAATTTCCACTCCTGTTGTTCAGGGTCGACAATTGCCAGTGGCCGGCCTTTATCACTAAAGCGATATAGCCATGGCTGGTCCCCGTTGAGTAGTATGCCTTCGGGGAAGCCGTTCTCATCGTATTGGTAACGGTTGCTGACACCTGCGCAAGTGCTGCGCCGGACCCGTCCCAGTTCGTCATAGCGGAAGAAGGTACGCTGCCCATCTGCTCCGATATGCTGGCAGAGATTGCCGTAGCTATCGTAAAGCCAGCTGCGCTGGCGCTGACCCTGGGCTTCATGAATCAGTTGGCCGAAGCGATCAAAGCGCAGCTGCTGTGAGTCCCTGTCGATGGTTTCCACAAGGCAGCTATTGTGTGTGTGCTGCCAGCTGAGGAGGGTTTCTGTCTCCTCTCGCCTCAACTTATGGCAGCGGCCCTGGTGGTCGTACTCAAACTGGGTACTGCCGTTTCGGCTGCAGTGCACCTCAACCAGGGAGAGATCATGGTAATTGTAGCGCTCCCTCTCGCGGCCCCGGTAAACATCACTGAGCAGTCCTCCGTGAAAATCGAAAATGCACAAGGTTTGTTGCTCTTCGGGGGCGTGGCTGTTGAGCAGCTTGATAATGCGACCACCGTGGCTGTGGAACTCCAGCACCCGCCCCCAGGAGCTTACAATTTTCCTGGGCAGTCCCTCGCTGTAGTCGATGGTCAGGGCATTGCCAAACTGATCCCGGATTTCGGTAAGTGGCAGGGCGCTGTTGACCCCGTCGGCACGAAAAATCTTGTGAGGCTCGTTAAATGCCGTGAGGCGATAGCTATGCAGGCTCTGGCGAAACAGCAGCAGGCGCTCAAAACGGTTGTAACAACCGTGGCCAATCGCAGGTAGTTGGAAGTGGACCCTACGCCCTTCCGCAGTGTGTAATTCAACAGTATTGCCCTGTACTGACAGGTTTTCGCTAAGGGAGTGGCGCCAGCCGGCGCCGATGCCGCAGTCTTCGCTAATTGAGGAGCGATAGTAGCGTTTCCATTGAAAGGGCAGTGGGCCCGGTAGTGCCAAGTCAATGCTCTCGAAAGCCAGCTCGCCATTAGCCCCGTTAACCCAACCCTCAATGCACCGGCTGCGCTGCATTGGCGGGACACAGATGTCGAGGGGATTGACTCCGGGAATATTGATCAGGCTTGTCGGGCCATCGCCGATACCGGGCAGTAATTGCCCCACCGGCGCTGAGGCAACAGTGTAGGTATTAACTGATACCTCAGGAGCCTGTGGCCACAGCGGGTGGATATGATCGGTAGAATCGGCTGGTGAAGGTAAGTTCTGAATTTCAGCCAGCCACTGGCAAGCAGCCGCCGGACTCCCCTGTGCGAAAGTAACAGGGGGAGGGCTTAGGGTTTTGAGCAGGTTGGGTACTAGCTGGGTGAGACGTTCCGGTGTCATGCTTCAGCTTCCGGCAAATTGGGTTAGCGTTGTGATTTGCGGATAGTCACATCGGGTGACCGGGGCCTCTGGGTCACATTCTGCTCCTTTGCGAGCATCTGTGGCATGGGCTGGGAGGAGTATTCGAGAATTCCGGCAGTGATGTTATCCCGTCCGCCGAGTTTGTTAGCATCGTCGATAAAGCGGTATACGCTCTCGAGAGCTGGGCGGTGAGTGGCCAGTACCCGTTCTATCGCGTGATCATCCAAGTATTCCGTGAGGCCGTCGCTGCACACCAGCAACAGGGCGTTTTCGGTTAGTTTCCAGCTGTTAATCTCTGCTTCCACTGAGCTTGAGACTCCCAGGGCTCGGGTAATGTGATTGCGTACGTTGGACTGTTTGGCCTGTTGCTGGGTCATTTGGCCGCTATCTACCATCTCCTGTACAACACTGTGATCCCGTGTAAGGCGCTGTAATCCGTAGTTGTTCCATAAGTACGCCCTGGAATCGCCTATATGGGCAACGATAAGGAAGTCATACCACATAACTGCAACAACAATTGTTGTTCCCATTTTGGAAAACTGGGGGTTCAAATTCTTGGTGTTGAGCAGAGCATTATTGGCACTGTTAATAGCCTCAGTCAGGGTCGCTCGCAGAATCAATTGTTGTTGTTCGGGAGTGCAGGAAATAAAGGTGTGTTTTAACAGGTCGTCCATGTGGGACTGGATGGTTTCAGCTGCTATTTTGCTTGCTGTAGCGCCGCCTGAATAGCCTCCCATACCATCGGCAACCACTATATAGGCGAAGGGTTTATCAGAGGATGCATACCAGCGTATGCTATCTTCATTCTCCTCGCGAACTTGACCGATATCAGTGCGCCCGTTGACCGCCAGACTTATCTGATCCATGTCTGGTGCAACTCCCCTTTATTAAATAGCAAGAAAATGCGGCGTATCATTACTACATCCGAATAACAAGTTCTTATGGTAACTTGGCCGCAGACTAAGTTTGAAATTTTTTTCCTTGGTTTGCGATAATAAAACCTTTGTTCACCACTAGAAAGGCATCGCGCCTGTTTAAAAAGGATTCGCTGGCAAAATGCCCCGTTTGCCCAGGCTCAATCTAATAAATATTCCCCAGCATATCGTGCAGGTTGGTCACAATAACCTGCCTTGTTTCTTTGATGAGGAAGATTATCAATATTATTTGATTAGTTTACGCAACGCCGCTGATCAGTACAGCGTTGATGTTCACGCATACGTTTTGTTGCCCAATATGATTCAGATCATTGCGACACCCCGGATTCCCGATGGAATATCCTCGATGATGCAATCCCTGGGGCGCCGTTATGTCCAGTTTGTCAATCACCGGTACAAGCGTTCCGGTACTATTTGGAGGGGGCGTTATAAGTCCAGCTTAATTGATTCCGATGCCTATTTGTTGACTTGCTACAGGTACGTCGAATTACGCCCATTGTACTTGGGGTTGGCAGACTCTCTGGGCAATTATCAGTGGTCGAGCTTTAATCACCATGTGAACGTTAAGCATGACAATTTGATTAAGGATCATCATTTATATATTGCTTTGGGGGAGAGGGCCCAGGAGCGTGCCCAAGCCTACAGAAAGCTTTTTCGCTACAGCTTTGATCGCCGCCTGCTCGATTACATTGCCGAGACGATTAAATTGGGGCATGTTTTGGGCGGCGATGCATTTAAAGAAAAAATTGAACAAATCGCTAATCAAAGAGTGCGTCCGCTAAAGCGCGGTCGTCCCAGAAAAGCAAAAAAAATCGAAGAAAAAGCTATGGAAACGAAATAAATAAAAACGCATGATGGGTACAGGGAAGTAGCGGAAATCGCTGCACAGTTTTTGCTGCCATTGGAAAGTTGATAGTGAGTAGAGCCACCATAGCGGCGGGGTTTCACATTCCCGGCGAGGATAAAAAGGAAAACGACATGGAATTGGGCACTGATAAGCTAAAGGTCGCAATTATCGGCGATTTCAGTGGGCGAGCTAGCCGTCGCCAGTGTGAGCCAGGTACTATCGGTCAGCGCAGGGTTTACTTGTTAAACCGTGATACCTTTGAAGGGGTTTTTGCCGACCTGGGGGTGAGCCTACAGCTGCCGGTTATGGAAAAACCGCTGTTTCTTCCCTGTTTTGATGACTTGCATCCGGACTACCTGTACAGCCGCCTGCCGCTATTCAAAAAATTTATTGAGCTGGAGCAGCGTCTGCGCGATCCAGCGCAATTCCAGCAGGCCGCTGAGGAAATTCAGCAGTGGAAGCCCGAATTGCGTGAGTCCTCCACTGAGGCCAAGTCATATTCAGCTGATAGATCTTTTTTCGATGAAATTCTTGCAGCAGGCCGCGAGCGCCATGCCATAGAGAATGGCAGTACCTTCGAAGTGGACCAGTTGATCAAGGATATCGTTGCGCCCTATGTGCAGAAGAGTGCCGACCCTCGCCAGGGTGAATACCTTAATGCACTTACTGAAGCCACTTCGGATGTGATGCGCAAGTTGATGCATCACAGTGATTTTCGCCAGCTGGAGGCAAGCTGGCTCAGCCTGCAGTTTTTACTCAGGCGTTTAGAAGAACATCCCAATTTACAGCTGTATCTTATCGACATAAGTAAAGAGGAGTTGCTTGCCGATTTTGCCAGTGCGGAGAGTGACCTGGAAAATTCACAGGTTTTCAAGTTGCTAGTCGACCGGGAGACTGCATCAGGCAATCGCCCATACAATTTGGTTCTAGGCGATTTTTATATCACTGATGAGGAGCGGGACCTGCATCTGCTGATCGACCTTTCCACTATCGCTGAAGCGGCTGGCAGTGCTTTGTTGTTAGGTGGTGATACCAAGTTGGCGGGCTGCCCCAATTTGGCAGGGTCTGTTGACCCCGATGATTGGTACTACCCCTTGAGTGAACGTTTTGCAGATAGCTGGCAAGCTGTGCGGGAGTACTCTGGGAGTGAGCATGTGGCGTTGGCGGCCCCCCGATTCATGTTACGCCTGCCTTTTGGCAGCGAGACGTCTACCACTGAGCACTTTGATTTCGAGGAGTTGACTCCCGAGCAAGGACATCAGTATTACCTGTGGGGTAACAGCGTTTATCTGCTGGCTTTGGCTATATGCCAAGAGTTCTCCGCAAGTGGCAGGCTTCGTGCGCCGTCATCGGCCATTTATGAAAGTCTGCCGCTGCATTTGCGCAAACTACCCCAGGGACAGTGGATTACCCCCTGTGCCGAGGCTTTGCTTACCGATCGCGGAGCAACAAGGTTTATGCAAGCGGGGCTCAGCACTATGCGCTCTGTACAGGGACGGGACCAGATAATTCTGCCCCGATTAACTTCCCTTGCCGGTGGGACCCTGAAAGGCCCCTGGGACTAAAAGAAACGAACTGAGTTGTATTTGGCAGCTCGGATTAATTGATATGACTGGCAGATTTTTCCCGGTTATTTTGCGTGGCCTGGCGGCTTCCCGAAGCTGCCCGTGTTATTGCAAAGTTTATTAACAGCGTGAGTCAGGAAGACATGGATCTAATTCTCTCGGTATTGGCTGATCCCTCAGGGGCCAATATGCTCAAGCACACAAAACTGTTCACGAAAGAGGGGGGCAGTTTAGGTCGCTCTGCGGATAACTACTGGGTGTTGCCGGATCCCGACCGCGTTGTCTCTTCCAAGCACGCACAGATCTCTTTCAGTGAAAATCAGTTTTTCCTGACAGATACCAGCACCAATGGCACCTATCACAATGATGGCGATAGCCCCCTGGGCAAGGGCAATAAAATAGCGCTTAAAGAGGGGGATATTGTCAATGTAGGGGAGTATCGTCTCAAAGTGACACTGCGCAAACCGCAGGCAAAAAGTGACCTGCCTAAGGGGCTGGACAGCGCAGATTTTCTCGATACTTCGGATCGTACTACTTTTAATGCCAGTGCCATGGCAAAGATGCAGAGCCAGGCAGAGGCTAAACAGCTGGATAACTGGCTGGAACCTGGTGCCGGCAGCAGTAGTGATATCTCCCAGACCGGTGAGTGGGGCTACGTTGCTTCCGGCAGCCAGAGTGCGCCTTCAGGAGATAGCCTACTCGGTGCGGATTCTGGCCCCCTAGATCCACTTTCCGCTTTTGACAAGCCACAGACTTTTGCTGGCACAGAGACTCCCGGTCTGGGATCGCTGTCTGGAGCCGCCGGCCAGGATAATTCGGGCCAGTGGCCGGACGATGAATGGTGGAAAGATGGCAGTGATCAGGACCATGTACCTGCGGACCGTCATGCAGTACATATCGCTCCGGAGCCACAGCCTGTGGAGCCAATGCCTCCCGCACAGCCACAGGTAACACCACCACAACAGTTCCAGGCTCCCCCTGTGCAGCCTCAGTTGGTGCAACAGCAAGCGCCAGTGGTTCCACCACAGATGCCTGTCACGCCTCCTCAGCCTCAGGTTCCACCGGCCCAGGTCCAACCGCAGATAGCTCCTCAAACTCCACAAGATAACCCGTTCGCCGATTCCTTTGCGGCGATACAGGGGCAGCAGGTTGAAGGTGCTCCAGGTTTTGATGCGTCTCAGGGACTGGCGAGCGGCCCGGCCAATTTTGCCGCGCAGGGGCAGAGTTTTTCCCAGCTACAGCAGCCGCAAGCTCAGCCACAGGTGCCCGAACCGCAGCCCCAACCACAACCGGTGGCACCACCATCCGTCCCCAGTACTGGTGTGCTGGCCTCGACTCTGGGCCTGAATATAAACCCGGCCCAGCAACAGTTGGCTGACCAGCAGGCGGCGGAGATTGTACGCGAGACCGTTGCGCGCTTGATTGACCTGCTGCGTGCGCGTACCAGCATTAAAAATGAGTTGCGTGTACAGCGCACCATGATACAGACCGAGGCCAATAACCCACTTAAATTCAGTGCTACAGAGCGCGATGCCCTCGAAGCGATGTTTGCCGGCAATGGGGCCTTTATGCAACCTAAAGAGGCTGTGCGCGATAGCTTCGATGACTTGTCGGATCATCAGGTGGCAGTGCTCGCCGGAATGCGTGCAGGTTACAGCGCGATGCTGAAATATTTCAGCCCTGACAATATCGAGCGTCGCCTGGGAAACACCTCGGGGATGTTCGGCAATAAAAATGCAAAAAAATGGGAGGGCTTCACTGCGATGTATCACGACCTGGTTGGTGATCCCGATGCCTGTTATCGCAAGTTATTTGGCGATGAATTTGCAGTGACTTATGAAAATCAATTGTCTGAGCTGAAAAATGCCAGACAATTGAAAAATTAATTAATTGATCGAAAAAAAAGGGAGTTGGTCGTGTCGATAAGAAAATTATTGCATTTCACTTTGCTGGGAATATTAGTGGTTACCCTGACGGCTTGCCAGACCACCAGGCGTACCCTGAATCTGGAGACCAGTGTGGAGTTGTCGGTAAATATCCGCGAGGACGTCAATCCCGATGATGACGGGCGGGCTTCGCCAGTTGTGGTGCGGGTATTTATGCTGGCTGATGACCGTCAGTTTGCCCGCGAGGATTTCCTGAACCTATATGAAAATGCACAGTCGCGGCTGGGCAAGGATTTGTTGGATACCGTAATCCTGAAAGAGTTTGCTCCCGGAGAACAGCGCATAGAAGAATTGCAGCTGACTCCGGATGTAAAATATATCGGCCTTCTGGCTGAATTTGTGCAGTATCAAAAGGCCGACGCTCTGCTGGTCTTGCCGATTACGGATCACAAGAAAAATGAGTACCGCGTAGCCCTGGCCGATACCCGTATCGGTACGCCAGATGATATTAATAAGCGCCGCCGCGGAATTGTTTCTCCTTTGTCTCGTCAGGATTCCGGAAAGCGCCAGAGCGATACTGTGACTATTTCCAGCGAAGATTATGAGGCGATGCAAAAACGCCTGCAGGAAATGGAAAAATCTAAATAGATCGGTAAACCTTTCTGATCAGCCCCTTTTATTGAGCCCCTCCTGAAGCGAGATGGGCCCTGCAAGGAAGACTTATGTCGGCAAACAACAAGGTGATCTGGAGCGAGGGTATGTTTTTACGCCCTCAGCATTTTCAACAGCAGGATCGCTATCTTGAACAGTTGGTTGAGGCGCGCACGGCCTCGCTGGGGCCCTATACCTGGGGTGTGATTGAGCTGGGCATCGACAGTGAGCCGCTGTCTATGGGTAAAATTTCCGTGTCCCGCGTACGCGCTATCTTTCCTGATGGTACCCCGATATTGGCACCGGAAAATGAGCACCTGCCTGACGTTTTGGATGTACCGATCAATACGCGCGATGAAGTGGTTTACCTCTGTGTGCCGATGAAACGGCCGGGTAGCCAGGAATCCATACGGGATCAGGAAGATTTTCCCCAGGCGCGCTATCAAACGGCCAATTTCGACGCGCGTAACAGCGCCGCTGCTTCTGGTGAGTCTGCCCGCATCCAGGTGGGTAAGTTGCGTGTGTGTCTCAAGCTGGAAAGTGATGACCTGAGCGGCTATGCCGCGATCGGTATTGCGCGTATACGTGAGCGCCAGCCAGAGAAGCCGGTGGAATTGGATGCGGACTATATTCCACCGCTTTTAAATACAGAAACCTCGGCGGTAATTAAAGCCTATATCGAGGAGGTTAAGGGGCTACTCGATCATCGTGGTTCGGCTCTCGGGCACCGCCTCAGTGATAGTGGCAGAAGCGGCTCTGCGGAGATCGCCGATTACCTTTTACTGCAAGTGATTAACCGTTTCGAGCCACTACTGAAACAGATTACTTCCCAGCCGCGCTTGCATCCGCACTGTCTGTTTGTGGAACTGCTCCAGCTGGCTGGTGAGCTATCGACTTTCACTTCATCGACCAAACGCCCGCCGGATATTCCCAGTTATGCTCATGAAAACCTGCAACTTAGCTTTGCCGGGCTGTTTTCGGCTCTTCGCCAGTCGCTCTCTACCGTGCTGGAGCAGACAGCCATTCCCATGGAGCTGGTACAGAGAAAATTTGGTATTTATGTCGCGCCAGTTACCGATCCCTCACTGCTGAAGGGCGCCAGCTTTGTGATGGCCGCGAAAGCGGATATGCCTGGTGACCTGCTGCGCAGCCGTTTCCCCACCCAGTCCAAAGTGGCACCGGTAGAAGCTATTCGCGAATTGATTTCTGCGCAGTTGCCCGGCTTAAAATTGCGCCCACTGCCTGTGGCGCCACGGCAAATTCCCTATCATGCCGGGTTTACTTATTTTGAGTTGGAGCGCAGCGGTGAGCTGTGGCAGGCGATGTTACGGTCTGGCGGTTTTGCCGTGCATCTCGGAGCGGAGTTCCCCGGGCTGACCATGGAGCTTTGGGCGATAAGGAATAACTGATATGAGCAATGAAAGCCTTACTCCACCGCCGACACCCAATGCGGGTGATAGAACCGTAATGATTCCAACTCCGGGTGCGGCAGCCCCGGCGCAGCCGGCAGCGCCGTCCCAGCAGCCATTTTTTGCCAGCCCTGGTGGCAATGTGGATATGCAGATCCGCAACAGCTTAAACCCGCTGGTTTCTGCCGCCTCCAAATTGCTCGGTGTGATCATCAAGCTGCGCACAACCATGAATCATTCCAATGTGCCGGATTTACACAAGCGCTTGACCAAGGAAATCCAGGCGTTTGAAAGAGAGGCCAAGCAGTTGGCTCTGGCTCCGGAGTCGGTTCTCACTGCGCGCTACCTGCTGTGTACCGTAGTAGATGAAGTGGTACTTACTACTCCCTGGGGAACCGCCAGTGGCTGGAGCCAGCACTCGTTGTTAAGTCTGTTCCATAAAGAGACTTTTGGTGGAGAAAAATGCTTTGCTATTTTGCAGCGCATGCTCGAAACGCCGGCCTCCCATCTGGAACTGCTGGAGCTTTTCTACTTGTGCCTAAGCCTCGGCTTCCAGGGCAAGTACCGATTGGTGCAGCGCGGCCACGAACAGATCGAACAGATACGCGATGAACTGTACCGAACGATTGAGCAGCACAAGCCGGCTATGGACCGGGACCTGTCCCCCCGCTGGCAGGGCTGTGTCGAGCGCAAATCAGGCCTGATTCACTACGTGCCCTTATGGGTCGTTATGAGTGTTGCCTTGGGCCTGTTGGTCGCCACTTATAGCGGCTATCGCTGGTGGCTATACGAAACGACGACGCCAGTGGCTGATCGCGTTGTAGATCTCACAGGCAGTGACAGCGAAGCCCCGCAAGGGGAAGAAGGGTAACACTCGGACTGAACCGATCCGGCGCGGCAAAGCCCCGGGGAGATGGAGCTATTCATGAAACGCTTGCGCGACTTTTTTACCAATAAATGGGTGCTAGGACTGATCGGACTGTCAGCACTCTCTGTGCTTATTTGGTTTGGGGCGGATTACATCAAATTTGGCAGTGAAAACGCCACTCTTTCGCCAACTATTCGTATCACAATAATCGTATTTATTTTCGCCCTCTGGCTGGTGTGGAACTTGAGCCAGTGGTTGGTGGAGCGCCGCCAGAATCAGGCATTAATTAAGGGCATTGAAGAGTCTCAGGAGGCAGCACAGGATCCGGATGAGGAGCACTCCCGCGAGGAACTGGATGCACTGTCTGGGCGTTTCCGTGAAGCTATGGAAGTGTTGCGCAACGCCCGCTTCAAGTCAGACAAAGGTAAGATATCTCTATATCAGTTGCCCTGGTACATCATTATTGGTCCGCCCGGATGTGGTAAAACCACGGCTCTGGTGAATTCCGGCTTGGAGTTCCCCCTTGCGCAAAGTCACGGGAAAGAGGCTTTGGGTGGGGTTGGCGGTACGCGCAACTGCGATTGGTGGTTTACCAATGATGCGGTGCTGATAGATACCGCGGGCCGCTATACCACTCAAGATAGCCACAGGGTATATGACAACAGTGCATGGAAAGCTTTCCTGGGGTTATTGAAGCGCTATCGCCGCCGCCGCCCGATCAACGGCGCCATGGTTGCTATCAGTTTGCAGGATTTGATGGTGCAAACTGAGGAGCAGCGCCAGCATCAGGCAAAAACAATTCGCCAACGCGTAAATGAACTGCAGCAGGAATTGGGCATTCGCTTTCCTATCTATCTCACCTTCACCAAGTGTGACCTGGTGGCGGGCTTTAGTGAGTTCTTTGATAACCTGTCCCAAGCTGAGCGTGAGCAGGTTTGGGGCGTGAGTTTCCCACGCGAAACCAATGCTACGATCGGTGCGCCTTTGGATAACTTCAAGGCGGAATTCAACCAGTTGATAGAGCGCCTGAATCAGCGCGTTTTGTGGCGGGTGCACCAGGAGCGCAATGTAGAGAAGCGCGCTTTATTGCAGGGTTTCCCTGCTCGAATGGAAAATCTCGCAGGTATTCTGGCCGACTTTATCAAGCAATCCTTCGAGCCAAACCGCTACGAAACTGTGCCAATGGTAAGGGGCATTTACTTTACCAGTGGTACCCAAGAGGGTAGCCCGGTAGACAGAATGATGGCTTCGGTCACCGCAGACTTTGGTCTTGAGCGCAGTGTTGCGCACAAATTCCAAGGGGCGGGGAAGAGCTTTTTCCTACACCGCTTACTCAAGGATGTTATTTTTCCAGAGGCGGAGCTGGTTGGCGTTAACCGCAGGGTAGAAACAGCCAATCAGTGGCTGCGCAGAGGGGTGTATGCCACGCTGGCGGCGGTATTCGTGGGCTCGATTTTCCTTTGGAGCGGCAGTCTTGCGTCAAATAAGCTGTCTATGGGGGAGGTTAATGACAGCCTAGCTGCCTATCAACAGGCTGAGGATGAGCTCAAGGGTAAACGGCCCACGCCAGCAAATACCTTGAAAATGCTTGAGCCCCTGCGCCGGGCAACCTCAGTGTACGATCGCGAAGAGCACCCCTGGATATCTAACCTGGGTTTGTATGACAAACGCATCGACCAGGCGGTAGACCAGCTCTACCGTCATAAATTGGAAACTGTTTTCCTGCCGGCACTGTTGCGCGATATTGAGAGTAACCTCAGCCGCTTGGGCAGTGATGACCCGGCTCTGGTCAGTACGCTGAAAACTTACTTGATGTTCTTTAACCCGGACAAGCTCGATATTGCCAGTGTTGAGGGTTACTACAATTCACGCTGGGAGCGACAGTTGCCGGGGGAGGCTGGTGAGCAGGAGAATTTGCGCTATCACCTCGACCAGTTGTTAGCCCAAGCGATTCCCGCAAGTGTCCAGCAGAATGATCGGGTAGTGGCGCGTGCGCGCCAGCAGCTGCGACGTATCCCGGTACCGCAGCGTCTTTTCGCCCAGCTACAAAATAGCGATCTGGGTCAGACCTCGGTAGATCTTTATCAGGAGATTGGAGGTGATACCCAGCAGGTTTTTGGTGTAGCAGCTAACGATCCACGATTCAGTATCCCCTTCTTGTATACCAAAGCCGGATACAAGGAAATGGACTTCGGGGCCGCTTCCCAGCTGATGACAAACATGGCCGAGGAGCGCTGGATTTATGGTGGCGATCTCACTGGTGAGGACTTTACCGAGGCAGATCGCGCGAAACTTGGCGAGGATGTGAAGCGTATTTATCTGAGTGAATATCTGCAACAGTGGCAGTCTTTCCTCGGCGGTTTCAGTATCCGCAGATTTAACAGTACCTCCCAGGCTCTGGAGGTTCTCTCGACATTATCTGATCCCATCTATTCACCACTACTGGCCGTGACAGAAATCACCGCGGATAACACTCGCCTGACCCCTCGCCCTGAACTGCCCGTAGATGCTAAAGGCGTGCCGCTGCCGGTATCCAGCACTACTCGCAGGCTCGGGGGCGCTGCGCTGGATAGTGCTGCAGGTGCGCTGAAAGATCACTACAAGCCCAATATTGTCGATGTGCGTTTTGAAGAGGTGCAGCGCATTACCCAAAGTGAAAAGGGCAGGCCGGCGAGGATTCAGGAGTACCTTGTCACCATCAACAAGATTCAGGAGTACCTGACTGAGATTGATAGTGCACCCGATTCCAATGAGGCCGCTTTTGCTAGCGCCAAGGGTCGTTTTGCAGGGGGCGGTGACGCTATCAAGCAGCTGAGGGTTAAAGCGGCCAATGCGCCAGCTCCCTTTGATAGGTGGCTGACAGATATTGCTGACGGCACCTGGGCACTGGTGATGAGCAAGGCGAAAGGCCATCTCAACCGGGTATGGCGCGAGCAGGTCTATCTCAGTTATACCAATACCCTGGCCAATCGCTACCCGTTGCGCAGCGACCGCGATCAGGAAGTGCCGGTGATGGAGTTTAACCAATACTTCAAACCGGGCGGTATTCAGCAGAAGTTTGTCGATGAATACCTGAAGCCATTTGTCGACACCAGAAACTGGAAAGTGAAATATGTGGAGGGGCAGGGCATGAGCTTGTCCCAAGAGACTCTGTCTCAGTTGCGCCGTGCGGAAAAAATCCGCAAGACCTTCTTCGCTGCAGGAGCAAACGCATCCTATTCGTTTCGCATTGAGCCAACCAAGCTGGATTCCAGTGTGAGATTGTTTGAGCTGGAGTTGGGAGACCAGCGGGTTCCCTATTCCCATGGGCCCAAGACCAGTAAGAAACTCACTTGGCGCGGTGGTGAGAGCAACAGGGCGCGGATTATTTTTGAAGACCTGAATGAAACTGTGCACCGCAAACATTTTGAAGGGGACTGGGCATGGTACCGTCTTCTCGCCAGTTCTGATGTGGAATCTGGCCGCAGTAATGCTGAGCGATTGGTGACCTTTTCCGAGGAGGGACGCAAAGCACAGTTCAGGCTGATCGCCTCCAATGTAAATAATCCGTTTGATCGCAGCCTGCTACGTGGGTACAGGTGTCCAGAGACTCTGTGAGCAGAGAGAGAGTAATTTGCAAAACTCTATAGGTATTTTTGGCAAGCTGCCGGGGCATGGGGATTTTATCCAACGCCAGTTACCCGCCAGCTTTGTCAGTGTGTGGGATGAATGGCTGCAACGCACTGTACATGGCTCCCGAGAGATTATGGGCAATGAGTGGCTGGATTATTATTTAACCAGCCCGGTCTGGCGCTTTGTGCATGGTAAGGGGATGATTGATGAAAGCGCCTGGGCGGGGATACTGGTTCCCAGTGTGGATAGCGTTGGCCGTTACTTTCCGCTAACTATCACGGCACCGTTGCCCGCAGCTACCGATGCATTTACCTTCATGGCGCATGAAAAAGACTGGTTTCAGGGACTCTCTGAACTGGCGATCGGCGCTCTGCAAAATATGCTGCATGTCGATCAGCTATCTGAGGCTTTTGCACCAGTTCCTACGGGGTTATATACGGCGATTTTACCCGGGCCTCAATCAGACTTTTATGTATCCAGTGGTGATGCATCGGGTATTGAGAGTAGTTACGCGGGGCTGTTAGGACAGTTATGTAAAAAAAGCTTTGCCAGTTACAGCCTGTGGTGGTGTGAAGGGTCACAGCATCTAGCACCGACCAGTCTGTTATGTCCGTCACTGCCAAGCCCTGAGTTCTACTGTTCCATGCTGGGCGCAAGGCAGCGGCAAGTGGCGATGTAAGAAGTGAAGGGAAACACTGCGTGAAACAATTTGTTGTATTGGACAAAAACAAACACCGCCGGCACAGTGTTGTAGTGGGAGATATTTCTCACAGCGATAACCGGCATCTCTGCCCTGTGTACCCCACCGAATTCCATGCAGTGGCACGGGACTGCCCAATTGTCTTTGCCAGGTCCAAAGATGGGGAGCCGCTGGAAAGCTGCGCCATGCTGGGGATCAAACCTGGCAAGAATCTGTTTTGGCGGGAAGGTAAGTGGCAGGGGGAATATATACCGGCAACTCTGAGGGCGTATCCTTTCTATTTGTATTGTAAAGACAGTAGCCCTTCCAATGCTATTGTCTGTGTTGATCCCTCTGCATTGTCACTGACAGCGGTCAACGGGGTTGGGTACAAACTCTTTGAAAAAAACGGGGACCCAAGCCAACGTCTAGTGGAAGCCAGAAGTCTGCTAGAAAAGATTTATCAGCAGAAGATACAGAGCAGGGAGTTTGTTCGCCACCTGATGCAGATGGAGCTATTGCAGGAACAAGTGGTTCTGGTGGATCTGCCCCACAATACAAAGCATCAACTGACTGGGGTTTTCTGTGTTTCCGAGAAGCGTCTGGATGCATTGAGCAGGAGTGACTTCCTGGTTCTGCGTGAACGCGGCTATTTATCGATTATCTATGCGCATATCTTTTCCCTGAGGCAATCGGGGAATCTGAGCCAGTTGTTCAAGAAATATCACGCGCGCTCACTTCACTAAGCGGGCGAGTTAAATATTTAGGGCAGGCTGGTCGAGCTGGCAAACAAAGGAAATATAGTTGGTGTAGCCGTTGAGGTGATACCGCTTGCAGGCAGGGCAACTTGGATTAGCCTAGAAGTTGCTTACCCATCAATCGCTGCAGGAAGCAAAGGTTAAAGGTATGTCTTACTTTGTAGTATTTACCGGAGAAATCAGAGGATATTTTGAGCGGCGTCGTGCGATCGCTGCGCTGGGTAGTGAGTTTCATTTCAGTTTCAGTCAGATAAAGGCTCTGTTGGCCAGTTCCAGGTCCCAGTTGAAAAAAACCAATGATAGGGTAGAAGCCAGCCGATTTATACAGAAGTTGTGGAACTCTGGCTGGCACTCCCAATTGTATTTGGGTGCTGAGCTTTTACATTGCACTAAGACCTCCAGCGAGAGAGGAGAGTCGGAATTGCCCATTGTGCTGGGTAAGCTTAGCAGTGTAGATCCTCGTATCACCATAAGCGCACCGCGTGGCTGGCGTTCGTGCGATAACCTGAATCCCAGTGCGATAATCCAGGCTGGTAATGTAGAAGCCAATCGCTACCTGATTGTTTTGGCTCAGGATCGCTCTGAACTTCCCTCTGGACTTACGCTTGCCGACTACGGAGAGGCGCAAATGAAGCAATGTCTCGGGAAGGTCACCAATGGAGAAATTTTACGTGGCCCTGAGGCCATCGAATGGCCTTGGCAGAGTGTTATTGTGTATGAAATGTGTGCAAGTATCGGTCGAGAATCGATTCAATATTTAGTGGCATTTTCACAAAGTGCGCAATGTTTTTATACAGCGTTTCTCTGGACCGATTCACAAAGTATTCAACAGGCTAAAATCGAATTTATTCAGATAGTGGCAACTTTTAAGTATTTGCCAATGGGAGAGGAAGTCGCGGAAAACAAGAGCTCAGCTGTAATCGCCGTGTAATAGCCCTAAATAAAATCCTAGATATTAAAAATATAACAAAAATAATTTGCACAGCTTTGTGCTTCATGCACTTTTTTTAGGGTAATGTTGGTTCATCGTGTCATTTGCCTTGATTAGATCTTTACAACGTGTACTCTTCTCGAGATTCTTATTGAAGGAATGGATTTGGTACAAGGGATTTAATTCATGGCATTCCCAAATACGATAAATATCGAAGAGCTTGTTGCCCCGATCTCTCCAGAAAGCCCTGTGGGAGAGGACATACGGGAGGACCGTTCGCCCACCTCAGATTATTATTCCATCAAGGATGCGCGAAATAGTGCTCGGGCGGCTGAGCGCTCGGCGATGTTCGATGAAACGGACACTGATTTGTTGGCGCCCTGGCGAGACGTGGCCAAGTCCGCGGAAAAGATTCTTACCAAGAAAAGCAAGGACCTGGAGGTCGCCAGCTGGTATACCGAGGCGCTTATTCGCCTGCATGGCTTTGCCGGCCTCCGGGATGGCTTACAGTTGATTGATCAGTTCGTTGAAGATTTTTGGGACGGATTGTACCCACTGCCCGATGAAGATGGCATTGAAACCAAAGTGGCACCCCTCACGGGCCTCAACGGTGATGGCGGCGATGGCACCTTGATGATGCCTATTCGCAGTGCTCCGGTTACACCCGAGGGCGACTATGGAGATTTCTCCTTCTTCCAGCACCAGCAGGCGCGAGATGCCGATCGCATTGCTGATGACGATGCTAAAGCCGCACGAATTGAAACCTTGGGTTATAGTTTTGAGGACGTCAATCAATGTGTAAACAGTGCGAGTAACGAGTGGTCACAGAACCTGATTGAGACAATAGAGTCCAGCATTGCCCACTACAAAAATATTAACGATGCGCTGCGTAAGAGTTGCGGCCATGATGCCCCTCCTTCGACCAATATTTCCTCTCTTTTGGATGAGGTGCTGCGCACAGCCAGATTTATCTATAAAACCCAGTTGGAATCGATTGCCGCTCAGGCTGAAGCAACAACGACTCAAGGTGATGAGTCAGAATCAGCTGAGGCTGTCTCAGATGATGCTGTCCCAAATGTTGCGGCCACATTGGTTGCCAATGCTATCGTGGCTCCAACAGGGCCTGTGTCCTCGCGTGAGGATGCACTTCGCCTGCTAGAGCAGGCCGCCAAGTATTTCAGGACTTACGAGCCCCATACTCCGCTGGCACCAGGCCTGGAACGACTGATTGGCTGGGGGCGTATGACGGTTTCAGAATTGATGACAGAGTTGCTGCCGGACGAGCAGTCCCGAGCGCTCTATTCCCAGCTCACAGGAGTGCGCCTGGATGGCACCGATACTCAGCGTTATGTGGCGCCACCGGTATCGAGCGGCACCCCTCCGTCTGCGCCGGTGCCATCTGAGCCTGCAGCTGCGGCTTCTGAGCCTGCTTCCGATGATGCATGGGGCGGTCAACCACAAGAAGAAGCCAACACAGGTTGGTAGTTAATTGAGAATAGCAGTCCTTAAATCTAGGAAAGGAGACCTGAGATGTCTGAGAGCATCCACAACAAACTAAAGCGTGTGCGCAAGCCGCGTGTGCATATTACCTATGATGTAGAAACCAATGGCGCAGAAGTCAAAAAGGAGCTTCCTTTCGTGGCGGGCGTTATGGGCGATTATTCAGGTGATAACACTGAAAATCGCAAGGCGTTGAAAGATCGCAAATTCGTTCAAATCGATCGTGACAATTTCAACGATGTAATGACCAAGGTAAACCCGAAGTTGAACCTACAGGTGGAGAACACCCTGTCAGGTGACGGCAGTAAAATGGCCGTCGATCTCGATTTCAGACAAATGGACGACTTTTCCCCAGAGCAGATTGTGGATCAGGTTGAGCCGCTCAAGCAGCTTTTGGAGGCGCGCAGTAAATTGCGTGACCTATTGAGCAAGGCTGACCGTTCAGAAGAGCTGGAGAAAGTTCTGGAAGATATTCTGAAGAGCACGGAAAACGTAGGCGCTATTTCCGAGCAGCTGGGCCTGAACAAGGATAAAGGAGAGGACTCAGAATGAGCACAGAAGTAGAAAATGTAGCGGAAAGCGAAGCTGAGGAACAATCTTCCAGCCTGTTGGACCAGGCGATTGCCGCAACCAAGCAAACTGAGCCTCAAGAAGCGCAAGACCTGATTGCAAACCTCACTGAACAGGTCCTGAAAGGTACTGTTACCTGGGACCGCAACCTGACTCAGACCATTAAAACTGCGGTTAGCGCGATTGACCAGGCTATGTCCAAGCAGCTGTCCGCTATCCTGCACGATGAAAAATTTCAAAAGCTGGAAGGCTCTTGGCGTGGGCTCAACCACTTGGTGATGAACTCTGAAACCGGGGCAACCATGAAGATCCGCATGCTCAACCTGAGCAAGCGTGAACTGTTCCGTGACCTGGACAAAGCCGTTGAGTTTGACCAGAGCCAGACCTTCAAGAAAATCTATGAAGAAGAGTTTGGCACTGCTGGTGGTGAGCCCTATGGCTGCATGATTGGTGATTTCGAATTTACCAGCCACCCAGAAGATATCGAGCTGCTGAGCAAGATGTCGAATGTTGCTGCAGCGGGCTTCTGTCCGTTTATCTCCGCAGCCGGTTCCGGTATGTTCGGCTTTGATGATTACACCGAGTTGTCCAAGCCCCGCGATCTCGGCGGTATTTTTGAGTCAGCTGAATACATCAAGTGGCGCAGCTTCCGCGACAGTGATGATTCCCGTTTCGTGACTTTGGTAATGCCGCGCACCCTGGCTCGTACCCCTTATGGTGCCAACACCAAGCCCATCGAAGCTTTTGACTTCGAGGAATTTGAAGTTGATGAATCCGGTGTTTCCCGCCCTGCTGAGCACGACCAGTACTGCTGGATGAATGCTTCTTATGTTATGGGTACCACCATGACCAAAGCTTTCGCTGAAAACTCCTGGTGTACTGCAATTCGCGGTGCAGAGGGTGGTGGTAAGGTAGAAGGTCTGCCCTCACACGTGTTTAAAAGTGATGACGGCGATCTTGACCAGAAATGCCCTACTGAAATCGGTATTACAGACCGCCGTGAAGCGGAACTCAGTGCTCAGGGCTTCCTGCCGCTATGCCATTATAAAAATACTGATTATTCCGTATTTTTCGGTTCTCAGAGCGCACAGAAAGCCAAGACTTATGATGACCCAGATGCAACTGCAAACGCAGCTATTTCCGCGCGTTTGCCTTATCTGATGGCCACTTCTCGTATCGCCCATTACCTAAAAGTAATGGCCCGGGACAAGGTGGGTTCTTTCATGGAAGCCAGTGACTGTGAGCGCTGGTTGAACAAGTGGATTTCCCAATACACCAACTCCAACCCGGACGCGAGCCCGGAAATGAAGGCGAAGTACCCGCTCTCTGAGGCCCGTGTGGAAGTGAAGGAAATTCCAGGACAGCCTGGCTGCTACAGTGCAGTTGCTTATTTGAAGCCTTGGCTGCAGATGGAAGAGCTGACTACATCCATGCGTATGGTGGCGAATATCCCGTCCGCTGGATAATGCCACAGGCCCGCCTGTTTGAGGCGGGCCACCTCTTCAAAGGGCCTTGCTCAAGGCTAGGATTCTATCGAGTCTCTCAGGAACAATGCTTGTGGGAGTTTTCCGGTGCCTTGCGCAACACATGACCAGATAATGGAAGATCATCTAGACGTACTACCGGAAAAGTTGGCCAAGGGAGAGCAGAGCGAACTTCGGCGCTTTTTACGCGAGCCGGATGAGCTGTTTGCCTTTGAATATTGGCTAACTGAAATTTGCCCCTGCTCAAAGAAGGATAATTTTTCTGTTCGCCAATATCTCAGCCGCATGATTATGGAGCTGGATGAGCTTATTTGTGATCAGGTAAACCGGATCATACACCACCCTCGCTTTCAGCAACTTGAAGCAAGTTGGCGTGGTTTGTCCATGCTGGTTTTTAATACGCCTCACTCGGACAATATCAAGATCAAACTGCTGGATGCCAACTGGCGGGATTTAAGCAAAGATATGGAAAGAGCTCCGGATTTTGATCAGTCCGGTCTGTTTCACCTGGTTTACAACGAGGAATTTGGTACTCCGGGTGGCGAGCCATTTGGATTGCTACTGGGCGATTACTATATCTGTCATCGACCAATGCCGGGCCACCCCTACGATGATGTGTTTACTCTGCAGGGAATAGCGCATACAGCAGCAGCCGCTTTTGCTCCTTTTATTTGCGCGGCCACTCCATACCTATTTGGTATTGACCATTTCGATGACTTGGCAAAACCAATTCAGTTTTCCGAAGTTTTTCGTCAGAAAGAGTATATTCGCTGGAACAGTTTGCGCGACCTGGAAGATAGCCGCTTCGTCGCGGTTACCCTGCCGTATGTGCTTATGCGTGAGCCCTACAATGTTGAATTTTCTCGCTATCGTGGATTGAGATTCCAGGAGCAGGTCAATGCTTCTCACAACCGACACTATTTATGGGGTAATGCCTGTTTTGCCCTGGGCGCTGTACTACTGCGTGAATTTAGTGAGGTGGGATGGTTTTCCCATATTCGTGGCGTAGCCCGCGATCACCTGGGTGGCGGTCTGGTAACCCAGTTGCCGAAAATACCCTATAGACCAGATAGCAATCCTTCCATGGTGCGTATGTCCACCTCGATTCTGGTTACAGATTTTGCTGAACGGGATTTGTCTGAGCTGGGATTTGCCTGCTTGAGCCACTGTTATGATACCCCTTACAGCGCATTTAATAGTGTGCCGTCTCTACAAAAGGCTAAGCAATACACCTCGAAAGCCGCCACAGCGAATGCGCGTATCAGTTCCATGTTACAGCAGATTCTTTGTGCGTCCCGCTTTGCACATTATATCAAGGTAATGATCAGGGATAAGGTTGGTGCCTATATGAATGCCGCTGACTGTGAACGCCAGTTACAACAGTGGCTCGATCGTTATACGACTGGCCGTGACGATCTTTCGTGGGAGATGCTTGCGCGCTATCCATTGCGCGAGGCACGAGTCAGGGTGGTTGATGAGCCTGGCAAGGCAGGTAGCTATCAAAGTGTTATCCACTTGAAAAGTCATTATACCGTTGATCATTTGGTTTCTGAACTGAAGCTGACTACGGCCTTGGCGACCATAGGTGTAGGAGGCACTTAGGTTTATGGCAAAGGAAAAGCGCCTGCTGGCACCGGTTCTGGACAGACTGCTGGATTCTTCTAGCAGAATGGATATACATCAATCCCATCAGGTTCTGAGGCAATTACGTGAGGGAGTGCGACGCGATCTCGAGTACCTATTTAATACGCGCTATCGCTGTATTTCTGCTCCTGATGGACTGGATAATCTTGAGCACTCAAATATTAATTATGGTCTCCCGGATTTATCCACAGTAAATTTATCTTCATTGGGCAGCAGGAAACAGTTTTGCCGGGATATAGAAAAAACAATCCTAAATTTTGAGCCAAGAATTCGCTCGGTAAAAGTCACAACCCAGGAAAAGGTTGATGTAGAGGATCCGAGTATTCGTTTTCGAGTCGAAGCTGTATTGCATGTGAACCCGGCGGCAGAAGTGATTGTGTTTGATTCGGCCCTGAACCCTGTGACCCAACTGGTAGACGTGTCTGAGATTTTGTAATGAGTGAAAAATTAATCGATCTCTATGAGCGCGAATTAGCCTTCATTCAGCAAACTTCTGCTGAATTTGCTCGGATGCATCCCGCAGCGGCCTCGCGATTACAATTGGATGCGGAAACAGTTGACGACCCTCTCGTGGGACGCTTGCTATCGGGTTTCGCTTATATGAATGCGAGGGTACAGCAGAAACTCAGCGATGATTTTCCTGAGCTGACAGATGCTATGCTCGAAACCCTTTATCCGCATTATCTAAGGCCAATTCCCTCCTGCGCTATTGTACAGTTTGAGCCGGATGCAGATCTTGATGCTATCACTCCGGTGGCAGCTGGTACTTTATTGGAAAGTGAAAGCTTTCAAGGACAGACCTGTCGCTTTACTACTAATTATCCGGTAGATATCAGTCCATTTCAGCCCGTGAGCGCTAGTCTGATGCCCAGGCCCTTTATTGCACCTGGTTGTAATGATATCCAAGGGGCAAATGCGGTTCTTAAATTGTCCTTAAAAGCTTTGAGCCCGGATTTAAGTTTTGCAGGAATGACGCCGGAAAATTTGCGTTTTTTCCTGCGCGGTCAAGCTACGCATGTATATGCTCTTTACGATTTGTTGCTGACAAAATGTGTAAAGTTGGTAGTAGCCAATGGTGAGAGTGACCCTAAACCAACGTTTCTATCTCCTGATGATATCAAACAGGTAGGACTGGACGAAGATCAGGGGTTGTTGCCTTACCCCGATACAGCATTTATTGGCTATCGGCTACTGACAGAATATTTTGCTTTTCCGGAAAAATTTCTATTTCTGGATATTGCCAATTTGCAGAATGCTCTGAATGAGAGCTATGGGGATACTCTAAATCTCTATTTCTATCTTTCTGAAACCCATGAAGAATTGGAAAAACAACTGGTTCCCAGTATGTTTGCCCTTGGCTGCACTCCGGTAATCAACTTATTTAGTCAGAGTGCTGATCCAATCCCCTTGAGTCACACTCAATATAATTATCATATTGTGCCCGATGCTCGCCGCAGTGATGGCTTGGAGATTTATTCCATTGACGAGGTGGCTGCGACAGATGGTGATGGAGAAACGACCAATTACCGGCCATTTTATGGCATTAAGCATAGTCAGCATCATGCGGAGCAATCGGCATTCTGGTACAGCCAGCGCAGAGATGTTATTGAAGGTGAGCATCGCAATGAACAGGCTTCAGAGGTTGATATCAGCCTGGTAGATCTCGATTTTAATCCACACAGAATCAGTGACCAGACGCTGGATATTAAGCTAACTTGCTGTAATCGCAATTTGCCAAAAAAACTACCCAGTGGGAATTCGCAACCTTATCTTGAGGTGGTGGATGGAGATGTTCCAGCCAGTCGTATTTCCAGTGTGGTTGCGCCAACAGCGACATTGAGACCTCCGAGAAGGGAGCGTGGTTTCTGGCGATTAATTTCGCACCTGAACTTGAATCATCTTTCACTATCAGGTGATCAGGGTTGCGACGCCCTCAAGGAGATATTCAGACTATATGATTTTCGCGATTCTGCCAGCACGCGTAACTTAATTGAGTCCTTGCTTAAATTGCAAACCAAGCCTGTTACCGCACCGATACAGATCGATCAGAGTGTAGTTTTGTGCCGGGGTACTGAAGTGGAAATAGAACTCGATTCGATGATGCTTACTGGTACAAGCCCACTCTTATTTGCCAGTATTATTGAGCGCTTTTTAGGACTCTATTGCTCTATTAATTCATTTACCAAATTGATTGCCACTATGAGTGGCAGAGATGGAGACTTGAAAAGATGGCCACCTCGCGCCGGCGAAAAAGCTTTACTGTAATAGAGCGGCTGCGCCGAGAACCCTACAATTTCGACTTTTTCCAGGCTGTACGTCTGGTAGAGCGGGCAGTGTCAATGTCGGATGGCGGGTTCTGCAACGAGCCTATTGCTGGAGCCGCACCACCATCCAAAGAATTGGTTCGCTTTAGCGCTCAATCGGGGCTTTCATTTGTTGGCTCAGACGTTTTACGCCTTGAGAAAAAACAGTCCGTTGGTGGCCAAGGGCAGGACGCCGATGTCAGCCAATGGCATATGGAGGTTGGGTTTACCGGTTTGATCGGTAGTCAGGGGGTTTTGCCGTACTACCTGACTGAGCTTGTGCAAAAAGAGCTGAGGGAAAATAACACGGCTCTACGTGATTTTCTCGATATGTTCAACCATCGCCATGTGTCACTGCTCTACCAAGCTTGGTACAAATATCAACTTCCAGTGAATTATGAACGGCAGCGTCTGCGCAATGAGCGTGAGCCTGATCTTTTCACCCAAGCTATTGCTTCCCTGGCTGGACTCGGCACGAGTGAAATGCGTTACCGGATGCCTATACCTGATGAGGCAATGTTGGGAATGGCCGGCCACCTTGGTCAGGAGCGCTGCTCTGCGGCAGCTCTGACCAGTATGATCAAGCACTACTTTAATCTTATCGTGAGTATTGAGCAGTTCCAGGGACAATGGGATGAGTTACCCAAAGATATTCTCTGTAGGCTCCCGTGTGATGAGGCTCCTGATGGAGTGAATAATTGCCTTGGTACCAACACGATCCTGGGGACTCATTGCTTCCAGGCACAGAATAAATTCCGGGTGATTATAGAACCAATGGCCTATGAGCAATTTATGACAATTGCCCCTGGAACCCAGAAATTGGAAGCATTAAAAGCGTTTATTAAGTTTAGCGCGGGTATTGAAATGGATTTTGAACTTTCCGTATCACTGCCTTCCAAGCAGGTGTCACCGGTACAGTTAAATCGGAAATCTGAATATGAGCCCCTGCTGGGATGGAATACTCATATGGCCAGTGAGCAGGAAGCTGTAGATCCAGTACAGATTACGCTAAGTGCTGAAAATTTATCGCCCGATGAAGCTTTACCAGCAGCATAAGTAATATTTAACAATAATTTTTAAAAGGACCTTTACGCCGTGATTAATATTGATCTGAAGCGGTTAGTGGATACCATGACACCGCACATGCGTGACTCTCTTGAGGGGGCTGCCGGTCTGTGCCTGGCACAGAACCAGTACAATGTAGAGTTAGAGCACTGGCTACTCAAATTGTTGGACCAGTCTGATACAGACTTGTATCACCTGCTGGAAAAACATGATTGTAACCCAGCTAATTTCGCCAAACAGTTGGCAACGGCAATTGCTGGGTTCCGCTCTGGAAGCAGCCGCCCACCGGCGCTGTCTCCGACTATTGTAGAGTCAGGTAAAAATGCTTGGATGCTTGCTTCAATCGACTATGGCCATCGTGCTATCAGTTCCGGACATTTCCTGGCGGCGCTATTATTGGAAGAAACCTCCCGCCGACAAATCCTGGAGTCTTGTCCCGAACTCAAGAATATAGCCCCGGAATCTGTCCGTGAAACAGCCAGAGCGATGTTTGGTCAGAGCGGAGAATCCAGCCATGTAGGAGCTGCGGCAGCCAGTAGTGACGGAGCTGCCGCGGTGGCCGCAGCAGCCAGTAAGGCGCCGGCGTTGGACAAGTACACTATTAACCTCACCGAAAGAGCCAAAAAGGGTGAGATCGACCCTGTACTTGGCCGAGATGAGGAGATTCGTCAGTGTATCGATATCCTAACCCGTCGCCGGCAAAATAACCCAATTCTTACCGGCGAAGCCGGTGTCGGCAAAACCGCCGTCGTGGAAGGGTTTGCATTGCGCATTGCCAGTGGTGATGTACCAGAGCCATTGCGTGGTGTCGCTGTACGTACACTCGACCTCGGCTTGCTACAGGCGGGCGCCAGCGTAAAGGGCGAATTTGAGAATCGCCTGAAATCGGTTATCGAAGAAGTACGCGCTTCAGCTACGCCAATAATTTTATTTATTGACGAAGCCCACACCATGATTGGTGCTGGTGGTAAAGAAGGACAGGGTGATGCGGCTAACTTGCTGAAGCCTGCGTTGGCCAGGGGGGAATTGCGTACTCTCGCCGCAACCACATGGGCGGAATACAAAAAATATTTCGAGCGCGACCCAGCCCTGACCAGACGCTTCCAAGTGGTAAAAGTGGAAGAGCCAGATGAAAACAATGCTATTGATATGATGCGCGGTATTGCTACTTCCCTGGAACAGCATCACAAAGTGCGTATTCTGGATGAAGCAGTTATCGCATCAGTGAAATTGTCCCATCGCTATATTCCCGGCCGCCAGCTTCCTGATAAGTCGGTAAGTCTGTTAGACACCGCCTGTGCTCGGGTGGCTTTGAGTCAGTCGGCTACACCGGGGGCAATTGAAGATGCTCGTATTAATATTAACCGCACTACTACCACTCTGGCCAAGCTGGAACGTGAAAATGCGGCAATGGGTGAGCACGAAGAGCAATTGGTTGAGTTGAGAGAGTTTAAGCAAGCCGAAGAGCAGCGCCAGGCCTCTCTGGAGCAGCAACTTACTCAGGAAAATGAGCTGATTGAGCAGATTCAGAAACTGCGTGATCTGATTGACGCCGAGTTTATAAAAACTCAGGGTGGTAATAGTGAAGAGGCTCCCGATGCTGCCTTGTTGGCAGACTACCAAGAACAACTTAAAGCTCTTACCTCTGATCTGGAGGCGATCCAGGGAGATACACCACTCATGCAGCCTGCGGTGGATGAGCAGGCAATAGCTGCGGTAGTTGCCAACTGGACTGGAATCCCGGTAGGCAAAATGGTGAGCGATGAAATTGTTGCAGTGAAGACACTGGCCGACCGCCTGAATAAGCGTGTCATAGGACAGCCACACGCAATTGAGGCCGTTGCCCAGGCAATCCGTACCTCCCGTGCTGGATTGACTGATCCCCGTAAGCCTGTCGGGGTATTTATGTTCTGCGGTACCAGTGGTGTGGGTAAAACCGAAACTGCGTTGGCTTTAGCGGATGAGCTATTTGGCGGTGAGCAAAGTATTACCACAATTAATATGGCTGAGTTCAAGGAAGAGCATAAAGTTTCCATGCTTCTGGGCTCTCCACCCGGGTATGTTGGTTACGGAGAAGGTGGTGTGCTCACTGAAGCTGCACGACGTAAGCCTTATTCAGTAATCCTGCTAGATGAAATGGAAAAAGCCCATCCGGGTGTGCAGGATATTTTCTACAATTTGTTTGATAAAGGCACGATTAAGGATGGTGAAGGTCGTGATATCGACTTTAAGAACACAGTCATTATCATGACTTCAAACGCTGGTGAAGACGCTATCAGAGCTATCTTTAACCAAGTTGAGGAAAAGCCTGAACCGGATGTATTGTTGGATAATATCCGTCCTCATCTGCTACAGAAATTCAAGCCGGCATTCCTCGGCCGGGCTAATGTAGTTGCCTACTACCCGCTGGATGATGAGGATCTGGTTGAGATTTGTAAAATCAATATGCGTAAGATTGAGAAGCGAGTGCGTGAGCACTACGGAGCATCTTTCTCATATGATGAGGATGTACTTATAAATATCGTAGCGCGATGTCATGAAGCTGATACTGGCGCCCGTAATATTGAGGTGATTTTAAATAAAACCCTGTTACCTGAATTGGCTAGTGAGTGCCTGGATAAGATGGCTAAAGGTGAAGAGGTTAAGGTAATTAAAGTTTCCGCGACTGAAGAAGGTGACTTTGCCTATAACGTAGAATAATCAGAAAACTAGCCCAGTAGTGGGGTCAACTGGATTGCACTACTGGGCTGGGTACCACTTAATGCCATATTGCTATAGTTACTTCTGCTAAGTCAGATTAGTGAATCATCCTTCCTGCTCTCATTACTAAGTCAGAGATAGCCCGGTGCATACGTAAGAACACCATGCGTATAAATGAGACCGTGATGTCAACTCCTTCCACAATAGTCATACCGATTAACTGAGCAAATCTACGTATTAACCGCATTACCCAGTAGGAAATATCTTTACTTACTTGGTAGGCGTTATGTAGGAATATTGCCAATCTGTCTAAGATGGTAAATGTTGTACTCCCTGCAACAACCAAAGAGATCCCAGCCAAGTGACCGATCTTCTTTAAGACCCAGAGTAATGCCTCTCCGGCAATCCAAGCGGTATTCATGGATAATGAGAGAATACCATCAGATTTAAGCCAGGTTTCGATACTTTTATCCAAGTTGCCTTTAGGCTTTCTTTGTCTAACAGTATCCCAATCTAGGCTCGTTTCATTCGGTGCGACAGAGTCAATATAGGTTACGCTACTATGATTAGTAAGAGGGTTATAGCTTGGGCTTGGTAGTTCAAAATCTCCTATTCCACCGCTAGGTACATGAACAAATGGCCAAGTAGGTACCATAGGAACAGCATCGGCTCGATGATAAACTCGGTAGATATTGTGAGGAGTTAATCGGCGTTTACAATTATTGGAGAATTGATCAAGTCCAACCCTGGGGCTTCCATAGGTGTAGAGCTTTACAGTTTTTCCTGTGTTAGAGGAGAGCCAATCCGCAGCTAGAGTCGCTAGAGCCCCACCTAGGCTATGTCCAACGCAGTGTATTGTATGTATGTTAGATGGAAGATTTTGAGAAAAGTTTTCTAGCTGAGGAAAGAAACTTTCAAATGGGCATCTCTATAAATTCGGAGATAAATTTACGAATTATTGGAGTGCTATTTTATGGTTGAGTTTTAGTTGTAAAACTGAGCTTATTCGATAAATATTGATAGTTAGTGTGTTTTATAGTAATTCCAAGTAAAACTCATATCCATTTTATCCCACTCTTCATGCTGCGGGCGCAATTCGACTGTATAAACTGACAAATCGACGCATGTTGTAAACCAAATTCATCATGCCAACCTTAACATTGGCGCGCGCAAGTCCTATAGTTCGAACGAACATTCCTCCCTGTTCATTTTCCATAGAACCAAATACATGCTCAACTCTG
>NZ_JBGMEK010000006.1:0-124858 GCF_041447265.1 Microbulbifer epialgicus | reverse complement strand
CCGTAATTGCCGCTTAGAGCGGCTCACAAAATTAAAGCCCCCGGCTTTGCCGGGGGATACTTACTAGCCACTCACCGGATTCCAAGCTTGCGGCATGGCGTTTGATGGACTTCAGGGCTTCTTCTAATGATTGGTCGCGCAAGTCTAGTGTGGTGTTGAGCTGGCCCAGACCCAGCATATGGCCGTGGGCATCAATCAAACCGGGCAGTAATGTTTTGCCTTTGGCATCAATCGTGTCCGCATCGGGATACAGCTTCTCAAGCTCTGATATGCTGCCGGTTTCCAGTACCTTCCCCTGGTCGAAGGCCATGGCGTTGAACTGGATCAGGGCTTTATCGGTAGTTTGGTAGCCTGAAAAATTGTGTATCACCGTAACAGCTTGAGTGCTAACAGACGAAGCAGCGAGGAGTGCTGCAGCCATAACACGGGAAAGTCGCATGGTTGGGAACCTTTTTATTTTAATTTTCAGCTATTCTATGGCGGCTTTAGTCTTTATGGAAAGGTGAACACGGGTAGCGATGTTTGCTTCCCGTGTTGTGATAGCTAGCTCTCTTATTGATCGGGGTCGATACGTAGTAGTTTGCCCTGGGGACCATCAGTGATCACGTAGAGGGTACCATCTGCTCCGATTTCAGAGTCGCGGACTCTCTCGCCAATGACAATGCGCTGCTCACCGGTAAGCGCATCGCCCTCTGGGTTAATTACTCGTAAGTCTTGGGTGACCAATCCCGCTGAAAGCAGGTGTCCACGCCATTCGGGAAAGGCTTTGCCGGTATATACGGTGAGGCCGCCGGGAGCATGAGTATCTATCCAGGCAAGAACGGGAGAGACAAATTCCGGATCAGCAATTTTGAAGGAGATATTTGAGCCATCGCGATAGTCCCTGCCAAAAGTGACTCGGGGCCAGCCGAAGTTGGCTCCTTTTTCTAGTCGATTCAGTTCATCTCCTGCGGCGGGGCCGTGTTCATTGGACCATACCACTTTACTTTCCGGATCGATAGCGAGCCCCTGGGAGTTACGATGGCCAAAGCTCCAGATCTCAGGCTGGGCACCTTCCATTTTAACAAAGGGGTTGTCGTCAGGTACCGAGCCGTCAGGCTTGATGCGGATTACCGAGCCAAAATGGGTGTGGAGGTTTTGCCCCTGTTCACGTGCAAAAATATCCAGGTATGACTGTGGGGGATTTCCTCCATCGCCGATGGTGGCCAACAGAGTACCATCGGGCAAAAATGCAAATCGTGAGCCAAAATGCCGGTCATTTGTTTTACCCTGGGCTGCCTTAAATATCTCTTCAAATCCTTGTAAGGCACCGTTTAGCCACTTGCCCCGGCCGATGGCCAGCCGGTTTTCTTGTGTATTGCCGATGGAATAACTAAAAAAGAGCAGATTATCCTTTTCAAAATTGGGGCTGGCTGCGACATCCAGGAGACCGCCTTGACCTTCAAAGTATACCTGGGCGGGAAAGTCTACGGGATCTGAGAGGTTGCCATCTTTAACTGTGCGTATTTTCCCATTGCGCTGCGTTATAACTAAAGTGCCATCGGGTAGCAGCGCTATGCCCCAGGGGTATTCGATAGGGCCAGCTACCTGGCTCAGTTTTACATTATCAATGACAGGAATCGCACCTCGGGATATACGTGTGTCAGCGAAACCGTTACTTGCAATAATGGTGCAGACGAGCGCGGCAGCTGTCGCGAATGAGATCCTTCTCACTTTGCCTCCTAAGGACATTCGGCTGGGGGTGGGTGACCTGTTTGTGGGAGTTCTTGGAGTATATCAGCGGCAAGACGCAAATTGTGGGGGCAAGGTTACAGTTGTGAAGTTCTCGGCCTGACTCTTTGGAGGCAGAAATATTGGTTTAGACTTCGATTCATTGAAATACTTTTAGGAGGCGGGAGCCATGGCCCGCTGGATGATTGTCGCAGGACTGATCTTAGTTGTTTTGGGAGCGCTATTGCACTTTGCGCCCTGGCTATTCAACTGGTTTGGACGTTTGCCGGGTGATATCCGTGTGGAGTCCGGCCGCACGCGGTTTTACTTTCCTATAGTGTCGATGATCATTCTGAGTTTGGTGTTAAGTTTGCTGGTAAATCTATTTCGACGTTAGTATGTAAAATTCAGTTTTCAATTGGTAGGTCTATAAAAAAGTGGCGATGGAGCGAAGGAAGGATAATCCCCGCCAAACTAGTGGTCTGGCGGGGGAGGTTAGCCTTAAGGTATATAACGGAAGCGCATCAGTTTGTAGGGTGGTTTCGCGTTTCCAAGTCCTGAACTGAAGGCGGGATGCTGGTGTAGTTGATCCTGGGTGATATAAACCCAGCCATTGCTTACCGCCAGGCTATCGGGCCATGAAAGCTGCTTGTCTTGCACCAGAATTCTGTAATCGCCTTTTGTAGTCAAGCCTATTGCATTATTTTGCAGGTCAGTAACGAGAATCCCATTCCCCGGCGCCATCACAATGCCATCGCTTGGATTCTTTGGCCCAAATTCTTCAATGTTAGAGGCAAGCTTCTCATTGGAGATTCTATGGTCAGCCAGTAGTGCTGCAGGTAAGCGATATAGGGTATTACCACTTAAGGTGCCGAAATATAACCACTCGCCCTGATCATCCAATGCTATTGGGTTCAGGCCAAAGTGTAAGCTTTTACTGGAATTTTCTTTGGTTTTTGCTGATAGTAGTACGCCATCAATCACGACATCCTGGTTGGGGGGCATAAAAGCATCGGCGCTCTCCAGTACCCGTCGCGACTGCCCTGTCTTAAGGTCAACTACAATGATCGCCGGTTTAGTAGCGCCGTTGAAGTTACCAAAAGACATATCGGCGATATAAATTTTCTGGCGTTTCTCATCCAGGGCAAAATCTTGTGGGAATGAGTTGGTGAGCAGTGAGGCTTTGGATATTTCCAGCTGCTTGTGCAATTTATTATTTACACTGTCCCAGGCAACTAATTGAGTTGGGGAAGTTTCGCTGCCCATATCCAATATCCAAACAATGCCTTTACTGTCGGAGTGAATGCCAATAACTGAGGCAAAGCCGACTTTACCGGTTTCAGGCCCGTCGGCCCAATCACGGTTGGGGAAAGGCTGCTTGGTTCCGTTGGCCATGACCTCCATTACTTTTAGCTTTGGCGCATCCAGAGGATGCATGCTAACCAGAATTCGACCATTGGGGGTGACCGTAACACCCGCCGCACGGGAGTCAGTAAATTCCGTTACCGTTTGCAGGGCCTCTGCTTCAGCTGCGTAGCCTGACTGGGTTGCAACACTGCCTATTCCGAGTAGGGCAAATGCAGCAATTAGACTATTTAGAGGTTTCATATTTCACGTTCCTAGATTTAAATTTGGGAGTAGGTTTTATTGGTTTTTTGCTGAAGTGCGTAGCTCGTCTTCTAAAGCACTCAATTTGCTATTGCCAATATAAAGCTGCGAGAGAGCTGACATGGCGGCATCACCGATTCTCTGCTTGGCATCTTTGCGCACGATAAGGGTTGCTTCATCTTGCGTGCCCAACAGGCCTTTGGGCTCTTTGAGAGCACGGATGGTGTAGCGGTTATGTAGAAATTGTGGATGCCACAATGGGATCATTACCCATCGGCCCTGTGCGACTGCGCTTTCAAATCGATCAAAGCAGTCTTCTTCTGTTCCTGGGTGAAATTCGTAACCGGCTTTGTCGAGCCCGTATGCCTGGACCATCTCTGCGGAAAAACGGCTGATGCCTGCCCCAGGGTTGATACCTTGAATCAAGCGCTCCATACGACTTAGGGCCGGTTCTCGCACAAGGTCTTCAACGCCGGAGACAGCCTCTACAGGCACGTAGTCCGGTACCCCCCAGATGCAATATGGCTCGTAGAGCACAGATACTTTCTCTACCTGGTCAAGCAGAGGGTTCAAGTAGACTTCGTGACTGGAGGGCAACCATGCGGAGGCTAATAGGTCTATCTCACCTTTTTTCAACATCTCGAAAGCCGCTTCATGGGGGGCTGATTTGAAGCTCACCTTATTCCCGTAAGATTGAAGAACTTTGGCGACTTCCAGTGCGCTGGCTTCGTGAAAAGACAGCGCGATATGACCAATACGAATGCTGTTATCCATATCTAATCTCCCTGTGAACGAGTTTTCTGACAAAACAGTAGCGACTGCTGATGGAGAGCATTGTGATTGTTTGGTTTAGGCAGATAAACTATATATATCCGAATTGATTATCCGGGATTACCAATCAATGTTTTTGAGCAATATCACCTTATTTTTGCAGATAGTGGAGAAGGGTAGTCTTGTGGCTGCAGCGCGTGACGCTGGGCTATCACCCAGTACTGTATCTGAGCGTCTTGCGGCTCTGGAGGCACATTTTGGTGTGGTCCTGTTAAATCGAACCACGCGAGCGATTAGCGTGACAGATGAAGGGCGGGCTCTGATGGAGGGGGCCAAGGTAATCCTCAGTGAAGTTGAGGACCTGGAAGCCCGCATTCGGCTGGGGGCACAGTCACTGTCTGGGGCGATACGTATCAGTGCGCCCTGTGATTTGGGTCGGGCCATTGTTGCTCCCGAGATTGATCAGTTCTTGCTAGAGCACCCGGCAATTTCGATAGAGCTTTTGTTATCTGATGGTTACGTGGATGTTGTTGGGCAGGGCATTGATATCGCATTGAGGTTTGGTGCAATCACCGATAGTTCGCTGCGGGTTCGAACTTTGAGTAAGAAGCAGCGCATCACCTGCGCCTCTCCAGACTACCTGAAAAAGCACGGTACCCCGAGCAAGCCTGAAGAGTTGAAGAACCATAACTGCTTGGTCATGCGCTTTGGTGAAAACCTGGATAATATTTGGCGTTTTGGGATAGAAGCTAAAGCACCGGAAGAAACATCATTACAAACAATCAATGTGCGGGGAGACCGCGTTACCAATGATGGTGAATTGGCAAGGCAGTGGTGCTTGAAGGGGTTTGGGATCATTCTGAAATCCGAGCTGGATGTGGGGCCAGATATTCAAACGGGGCGACTGATTAGACTATTAACCGAGTACACGCCTTCTTCAATACCGTTACAAATGCTCTTCCCACCGAGCCGTGCCCAGCCTCGGCGTGTGCGTGAATTTGCAGACAGATTGGCCCTGCGCTTCCAGTCAACTGAGTTTGAATTTGAGTAGGTGCCGTTCAGGGAATGGCAAGATAATCTGTTCAGTATTTCTTTGGCACCAACAATCTATCAGGGCCTGTAAACGATTGCCTTATGGCTTTTGAGGTGCAGAAAAAAAGGCCGCATGGGGAAGCGGCCGTAAGGGACTTAAATAGGAGAGTAGGAGAATGGCTTCTCCAGTCATCAAAAAAGAGGTCGTCCGTGACCCGTTTGATGATTGCCCCCGAAACTGCGCAATGCGCAGAGTGACTTGTGTTTCAGAGGCTGTGCTGGCCGTGACCAGCGACGACGCTTCCTTGCGCCGTATCAACCCGGCTATCCACTAATTAGCCGGGTTAATAACTAGAAATCGTACTTAACGGATGCAGAGAAAGTGCGCCCTGGTGCAGAGTTTACAGAGATATCGCTGTCCTCTCCCCAGCCAGCTACATTCAGGTAGGGCACATACTCTTTGTCGAGCAGGTTGTTGACGGCCAGGTTGAGGGACATCTGTTCCATCAACTGATAACCCAGCGTCCAGTCTACAGAGCCATAACCTGGAGCCTCTGTTTCTCCCTCATTCACCCGATCCATACGGTTCGCCCATCGCACCAGTACCTGGCTGGAGAGTTGCGCACCTGTGTAGGCGGCACCAACCACACCGGAAAGAGGGCTGATACTGGTGAGGTATTCACCAGAAGCATTATTATCTCCGTGTTGGTAGCTGGCGTTGGCAAATACCTCTACGGAGGGGGACATGTACCAGCTGGCACTTAGTTCCAGCCCCTTGATGGTAACGGATTCGATATTCTGGTATTGGCTTTTCTCAAATATATGTGTTGTGTTGCCCGAATTGTCATAGGTAATTTCCGTATCAATTACCACCGCTTGTAGGAACTCATCGTACTCGGTGTAGAAGGCTGCAGTGCTGAAGGCGATTGGGCCCAAATATCCACGCAGGCCAAGTTCAAATGTATCACTGGTCTCCGGGGACAAGTCGTCTGCAGGAATTACTGAGTAGCTTTCCATTGAACTATGGTAGCGGTAGTGTTCTAGGTAGGCTAGGTCATAGGCCGGTACCTTGAACCCCTGCCCATACTGAGCGAAGGTGGAGAGTTTTGAATTAATTTTATAAAGGGCTCCCAAATTAAAAGAGATGTTACTTTCTTCAATGGAGGCAAAAGGAGTGCCGTCAGATTTTTCTGCGCCATTGGGGTCCATATCGAACCAGTCATAACGGATGCCGGGGGTAACAGTCAGTTGGCCATTGGCAAAAGACATTTCGTCGTTCAGGAACAGGCCCACACGGGAAACTTCATTTTCCGGGAACTTATCGGTTGTCTCATCTTTGATTGGGGTGCCTTCCACTTCACGGTACTGGTGTACAGTACGGCGGCTTTCCGTTTGCTCCCAGTCGAGGCCATATCCTAGAGTGTGGGTCTCGCTCAGGGTCTTGCTGGCATTGGAAAGAAAGCCAATAGTGTCCTGGCTGTATTGAGCCGACTCCCACATATCGCGAATTTCAAAAACATTGAACATGGGAGAATTGATATCTAGCTGGCCGTATTGCTCGTCTTCCTGCTCAGATTTATTTTTGTATAGGCTGATATTTAGTTGATCATAGATCTTGCTAGGCGTTTCACTGTGGTAGCGCAGCTGATAGGATTTGGTGTCTTTTTCGGACACCGTATGTTCTTTTACTATGCTATAACCGGCGTCGGCTAAGCCTCGGAAATAAGACAATAATCCATCGGCGCGCTCGCCCTGAGTATCCTGATTCCAGTGGTCGATATTGAGACTAATAAAATCTTCGCCGCCCAGGTTGTACTTCGCCTTGTACAGCAGACTGTTGGATTCAATCTCGAAAGGGGCTTGGTTATTGTCGAAGCTTTGCTGCTCTTCGCCGTCGCGGAAGGTCATATGCAGCAGTTGCTCAAAATTACCGGTGCGGAAGGCCAGGGTGGGGGAGGCGTGTGCTTGATTGGTAATACCGGTGTATCCGGTTTTGATCGCACCGCCGAATTGCTCGCCATCTTCCAGATAGTCGCTGGCATCTTTGGTAGTGAATACCACGATGCCGGCCAGTGCATCAGAGCCGTATAGGGAGGAGGCAGCGCCCTTGGCAACTTCTACCTGTTTCAAGGTATCCACTTCAATAAAGCCACGGCCGATGATGTCATTCTGACCATCGGCCCCATAGCCTTCGTTAACCCGCATACCGTCTTTGATAATTAGTACACGGTCGCCACCCATGCCGCGCACAAGAATATTTTGCGCACCGCCTGCGGCGCCGGTTACTTCTACGCCGGGCTCGTATAGGAACAGCTGGTTCATATCGTTCAGTTGGAGCTGCTCGATTTCATCAGTAGTGACAACAGAAACGCTTCCTGCGACATCTTTCAGCGGCTTTTCCGCGCGGCCACTAACAACAATTACTTCCATGTCATTGCTGGAGGGGGATGCTGGGGCCTCTGCATACAGGTTGGAGGCGGAAGCTAGGCCCAATATGGCCGCTACGAGAGGGCGACGTTTCATGGTGTTGTCCTTGAGGTCGGTTCTTTATTTCTGCTCTTTACGGTGAGCTGCCGAAGGGCGCCTCACCGGGTGGCCGCGTTGGCCTATTCGCTGCGGATTATAGTGATGATTTTCACAATGTAAAGCTAAATGCGAATCACTATCAATAAGATTAAATTTGACCTTGTATGTTTGTTTAGGTAGTTTCCGCGGCCATTGATGTAGACCCAGAACAGCCAGGCTTAGGAGGCTTGCCGTGAATATTTCGATAATTGAAAGCTTAATGGCCGATGTGGCCGATCTGTTTATGGCCCCGGTATTGCTGACGATCCTGGTGTTATTTGTGTATGCGCTCTTTGCCTCGGGACGCTTTCTTTCTCTATGGATGCTGCGTCGCCGCAATGGGAATGCCTACCGTATGGCCTTGAATAAAGGTCGGGCAGAGAGGCTGCCTGGCTACCAAGTGCACAACTATTACGTAAGGCATCCCTTGGCTTCTGATGACGAATTGGAAGTTTTTGCTTTGAAGAAACTGGAAATGTTGCGCATGACCACCCGTATCGCTCCCATGCTTGGCTTGATTGCCACCATGATTCCGATGGGCCCGGCATTGCGTGCTCTGGCTGACGGTAATATCCAGGGCATCAGTGAAAACCTGATTATCGCTTTTGCGGCGGTGATCTGGGGGTTGGTGATTTCCACCCTGACTTTTTGGCCGGCCTCGGTAAAGAAGCGCTGGTTTGCCGCTGAGTTGATCAATATCCGCAAATTGAAGGAGGCCGCCTGATGCGCTTCCTGGATGAAGATGAAGAGCTCAACCCGATTTTGAGCGCGGTTAACTTGATTGATGTCTTTCTGGTGATTATTGCCGCACTGCTCATCGCTATTGCACAAAACCCGTTAAACGTGTTTTCCAACGAAAAGGTCACGGTGATCAAGAATGCCGGCGCGCCCAATATGGAAGTCATCGTAAAAGATGGGGAAGAAATCAAGCAGTACAAATCCACCGGAGAAATCGGTTCTGGAGAGGGCACTCGCGCGGGTGTTGCTTACCAGATGGCAGACGGCAGCCTGGTCTATGTGCCGGAAGGAAAAGAAGAGTCCGCAAAAGACAAGGCGGCAGGGGGTAAATAGTCATGTTGAAGAAGGTGTGCATGCAATTAGCATGCTTGGTGTTAGTAGCCTTCACTGCGATGATGGTGCAGGCCAGCGATAAGCCCAAAGTTTTGTTGATGATGTCCAGTCATACAGCGAAAGCCAAGGGGGAGCTGTTATCTGATTTGGCTGCAGATCAGCCGTTTACCCTGGAGATTTTTAACAGCAAAGGTAAGAGTGAAGAGCAAATAGCGCAGGCTTGGGGTTCCTCCAATTTGGTGATGCTAGACGGTATCAATCCGGCACTCTCCCAATTTATGTTTGGAAAATACCAACCTCTGCTAACCCAGTACCCCAAAGTGCCAGTGGTTTCCCTGGGGGATGCCGATAACGCCTCCATGAACCAGGGGCTGACCTCTGAACAGCACAAGTCCATCGCTGCGTATTTCAATAATGCTGGGCGCCAGAACTACCGGCATTTGATGCAGTTTCTCTCCGCGGGAGTCTTTGGCCTTACCGAGCTGCCTGTAGCCGATCCTATTATTGTGCCTAAGGTAGGCTTTTATCATCCGCGCCTGCCAAACCTGGTGACCGACAGTGAAGGGGATTTCTTTAAGTGGCTGCAAGCATCCAGAGAGCAGCCGGTTATAGGTCTGGCTATCCATCGCTCGGTAGTGGATTACGAGCAGCAGCAGGTTGTAGATGCAATCTTGGCTGCTCTGGAAGAAAAAGGAGCTAAGGCCTTTGCCTTTTTCTTTGAAGGTGAGGATCTGCCGCTTTCCTATCCGGATTTACTACAAAACGAAGCGGGGCAAACGCGTATTGATCTGATGATCAATTACCGCTCTCTCCATTACGTGAGTAAGCGTCGCGCAGAGTTCGAAAAGTTGGGTGTCCCGGTGATACATGCCCTGAACTATACCGAGGGCAGTGAAGCGGATTATCTTGCCGATAATAGTGGGGTCTCTCCTTCGTTAACTCCATTCTTCCTGGTGATGCCTGAAGACACCGGCAGTATCGATCCGGTAATTGTTGCCGCAAGTGAAGGTGGCAATAAGGTTGTAATGGCAGACCAGCTCGATGCTTTGGTGGAACGTGCCTGGAGCCATGCCTTTCTTGGCTACAAGAAAAATAGCCAGAAAAAAGTGGCTACTTTTATCTGGAACTACCCTCCCGGTGAGAAGAATATTGGGGCGGCCTTCCTCGATGTACCTTCTTCTATTGAGTCTATCGCCAAAGCCATGGCGGAGCGTGGCTATCAAATAGAACAGCAGGACTCCAAGACCCTGATCGCCTGGGCCGGTCAATTGCTGCGGCCCTATTATCGTCGTGAAGACAGCGCGGCACTGATTGATAAAGGTTTGGCTGACTGGATGCCACTTTCAACCTACGTCGATTGGTTTAATAGTTTGCCGGCCTCTGTGCGTGATCCCATTGTGGAGCGGTGGGGTAAGCCGGAAGATAACGCCATGTTGGCAGACAATAACGGTGAGCGCGCGTTTGTGATCCCACGTATGACGTTGGGTAACCTGATTGTTCTGCCACAGGGGGTGCGGGCGGATAATGCCAAAGATCATGCCTCCCTGTATCACGATATGAAAACGCCGGTAAATCATGCCTACCTGGCGGTTTATCTTTACGCGCGCAAAACTTTCGGGGCCGATGCCTATATTCACTTGGGGACACATGGTTCCCAGGAGTGGCTAACCGGTAAGGAGCGCGGACTCTCTGTGTTCGACGCCCCAAATTTGGCCCTGGGTAATATCCCGGTGTTCTATCCCTACATTATTGATAATGTAGGCGAGGCTATGCAGGCCAAGCGTCGCGGACGTGCGACAATGATCAGCCACTTGACACCGGGCTTCGCTAAAGCGGGTCTTTATGCCGAAGTGGCCGAACTCTCTGAATTGATTGGTAATTACCTGATTCTGGAAGAAGGGCAAACCCGGCAGAATACCCAGGAGCGTATTATCGCCCTGGCGGACAAGCTTAATATGCTTAAGGATTTGGAAATCAGCGCTGAAACCCTGCAGGCTGATTTCGACGGCCAGCTCAGTCGTCTTCAGGACCACTTGGCCCAACTGGCTGAAATGAGCCAGCCACTGGGTATCCATCGTTTTGGTCAGCTGCCCAAGTCAGAGCATCTCACTAGCACCATGCTGCAAATGCTGGGTGAAAACTTTATCTCCGCCGCCGGCCAATATGAGAGCGGCCAGGGCCTGAGTTTGCCGCAGGATCAGGTGCTGGATGAACGCAATGTGGTCACCCTAGAAGCACAGCCGGGTTATCAGCTGTTAAATGCCTACCTGGCTGGCCGCAAGTTGCCAGAACTTTCTGAAGAGCTGCAAAATTACCTGCAGCAGGGTCGGGAGTATGCCGATAACTTTGCCAGTATCGCTGAGCTACAAAACCTGATGCTGGCGCTCGACGGTGAGTACATTCCGGTGAGCTATGGGGGTGACCCTATTCGCAACCCGCAGGCAGTGCCTACCGGTCGCAACCTGATTGGATTCAACCCTGCCAAGGTGCCGTCCAAGGAGGCTTATGAGGCCGGCGTTCAACTGATGGAACAAACTATTGCCGACTATCGGGAAAAACACGGCCGTTTCCCGGATAAGCTGGCATTCTCCCTTTGGTCCCTGGAGACGATGCGCCACCAAGGTGCGTTGGAAGCGCAAATACTGCATGCGCTGGGTCTCAAGCCCAAATGGAATCAGCAGGGCAATGTTACTGGAACTGAGGTGATTCCCTATTCAGAGTTAAAGCGCCCTCGTATCGATGTGGTGATCTCTGCTACGGGCCTTTACCGCGATGCTTTCCCTAATGTGATGCTGTGGCTGGCGGAAGCCATCGATAAGGTGGCGCAGATGAAGGAGGAGAACAACTTTGTTTATCGTCACAGTCAGGCCTTACTGCAACAGCTAAAGGAAGAGGGCAGTTCCGAGGAGGATGCCCGCTATCTTTCCTCCGTGCGTATTTTCTCCAATGAAAGTGGCAATTACGGTACCGGCCTGAATGGTGCCAGCCTGGCTTCCGACAGCTGGGAGACAGACGATAAGCTGGCCGATCTGTATATGCGCCGCATGGGGTTTGCCTATGGCAAGGATGAGTCCCGTTGGAGCGAGGACCAGCGTAATGTTGCACTTTATGGCAAGGTGCTTTCCGGTACTGATGGGGTCATTTTCTCACGTTCCACCAACCTTTACGCGATGATGACCAATGACGATCCTTTCCAGTATTTTGGTGGTATGGGGCTAGCGGTGCGCAACCTCGACGGTAAGACGCCAGAGATGTACGTATCCAATCTGCGCCGTAAGGACAATATTAAAACCCAGACCCTGGGAGAGTTTGTCAATCAGGAAATGCGCAGCCGTTACTTCCATCCCCGCTGGATTGAGGCGATGCAGGAATCCGGCTATGCCGGCGCAACGGCAATCCTGGATCGCGTGAACAACATGTGGGGTTGGGAGGTGATGACCCCGGAAACCATTCGCGATGACCAATGGCAGGAGATGTTTGAAGTCTACGTGGATGATAAATACCAAATGGATATGCGCGAGTTCTTTGAAGAGCACAACGCAGAAGCCCTGGCGCAGATGTTGGAGCGTATGCTGGAGGCAGTGCGTAAGGGCTACTGGCCTGCCGATATGGAAACGCTCAAGAAAATGATCGAAACATACACTGAGCTTGCAAACCAACATGATGTCGTAACCGATAATGAAAAATTTACGGATTATGTAAGCGAGCAAGCGCTTGGTTTTGGCTTGGCTCCCCTGCTGAGTGCACAAGCCGCTGAAAATATTCCTACCAGTGCGGCTGCGCCCCAGGAAGTTAGTGGTCAGAAACTTGAGCAGGTAGAGAAGCCCAGCGCCCAGGAAAAACCTCAGGAATTTATCTGGTTACTATTGTTGGGAATTCTATTTGCAGGATTTGCAAGCGTATTTTTTGAACGTGGGGAGCAGCGTGTGACCCATGCTTGAGGGTGCCGGTCAGTAAAGATTATTGACAACGCATAGTATTTCAAACCCATTCTCCAGAGCGCTTCTTGCCAGCAACATATGCAGATGTTGCTGGCTTTTTTCGTCTTGGGCTACTGGTGAAATTTTGCTGAGATTTCCTTTAATTCTGTCGGCATCTCCCATGATGAGGCAAATAAAATAAACAATGAAGTAATCTCCATCAGGAGTTTGTGAAAAGTTTGTGAAAATTTCATTGCGTGGAAATCAGTATCAAGCGTCTCAGCTAAGTAGTGGATGTTAAGAAGGGTTAAGCCTCAGTTGAGGTGCAGATTATATGGGTATCGGCACCGAGCAGTTTTCCTGGAGTTAGCATAAAATTTTTACAGTGAGAAGCTAATGAGAAAAATAATTCCGCTGATTGCTCTCCTTTGTGCTGGAGGGTATTTTTTCTGGGCGAAGAGTCAAACAGATAGCCCACAACCGATTACTGAAAAAGCAGTCTCGCCTCCTTCCAAGAAGATTGTTCCAACTGAAACCAAATCTACTGGCGATATCGTAGAGGTGTCCTCTGTTGATGAACAAGAGGTGGACTCTGACAGTAACTTGATGTGGGCAGAATCGGATATAGCTAGGCAAGTCTTGTATGAATCAGGACGTTTGCCGGTCGATTTAAATGGAGAGACATATCTTGAGATCGATGTAGAGGCTCTAAAGAATTTATCTATTGGAGACTATGTCGATATAGAAATGCCGGGAGTTGAAGGTGATTACGATGCCCTGGTAGATAAAGTTAAGGAACATGCTAGCGGTAATAAGACGGTACAAATGAATCTTCCAGGGTTCGGTAGCGTCTACTTTGTTAGTTTTACCTTTGGTAAAGACACAGTGTATGGAAATTTAACCCTGCCTTCAGGATCTTACTCACTGGAGGCGCAGGGTAACTATGCATGGGTAGCCTCTAAAGCAGATTTAACCAAGAATCATGTTGAAGACGATTTAAACTTCAAGCTTCCAGAGGCTAAATAAAGTTTTGATGCGAAATTTGGTTGAAAGCTGTTGGGATTAGATCTGTCAATTTGAGGAGGTATTTTTTTAGTTTTTTTGCTTGGTGCAGCGAGACTCTTTGTTGTTTAACCTCTGGGAGTAATGCCTCCACAGGGCTGCTAAAGACTAAGGAGAAACTCTCTGATCCAGTTTGGGGTACATTCCACCTTCTTTGCTGAGGTCGAAACCGCGATGTAACCGGTATCATGCCTAGAGCTGAAAAGGTTTGGTAAAGATCAACTTGTAAAAAAAGGAATCTGTCATGAGTTTAAAATATTACTGCGCCTTTGCGGTAGCCGCACTAAATTTATCGAGTGTTGTTAGTGCTGAAACCATTGGTATTACCATGCTGTACACACAACCGGCAGCCCAGCATACGGGTGATATTTCAGTAAAAATCGACAGTTTGATCAGTGAAGCAAACCGTATTTATGAAAACAATGACGTAGATATTCAACTTGAGTTAGTAGATTCACGGCAATTTTCTGATTTAAATATGACGGTAACAGGAGAAAGCCTGGCAGAAGTAGCTGGCGTTAATGCATATATTGAATCTGAGGCAGGTATTCCTACCTGGGATAAGTTTTTGGCCTGGGGTGGGTGGTCAGAAGAAAAAGAGCGTGAATCTAAGGGGGCTGATATGGTGGCTCTTTTAGGTATGGGGGAGCCGGCATTTGAAAATGGAGAGCGGGTTGGAACTTACTGTGGCATCGCTTATCTAGGGGAGGGGGCCAATGGCGTAATGGATCAAATGAGCAAGCGTAGAGCTTATAGTGTGACGGCAGTTGATTGTAGCGGTGGCGCCCTGACATTTGTTCACGAGCTTGGTCACAACATGGGATTGAGTCACTCTCCCCGTCAACCTGGACAGCCCGGTGTTTATTCATATGGATGGGGTCATGGTGTGGATGATAATTTTTCAACAATAATGGCATATCCGCATTATTATGGCGATGCAATTCGTCTGGACATGTTCTCTAACCCGGGCAAACTTTGTAATAGTTTGGCTTGTGGTGTTGAAAATGTATCTGATTCTCACAGAGCGATAGTGCCAATTATTGACGATATGGCAGGTTACTATTAAATAGCTGTCTCACAGGACTAATTAACCTGTACAAAATAAGGTCGAGGGCAATTCTTAAAGTCGGTTTTGCCATTTCTCGGATAAATCTATTTTTTGGTCAATAGATAAAATAAAGCAAGTGGTTTTTAGGGCTCCATACTTATTTCGTATTGTCCATATAACAACAGTTTGATTGTAAATGGCTTATCGACTCTGGTTTTTAGTTGATGTAAATTTTACCTGTTTCAGGGATTCTTCAAATATAAATCAGATGAGGTTGGGTCTTAGGTTTTGTATGCTTTTTTTGACGGTTTATTTTATAAGCCGTTATTCAGCACAGGTAGTGCTGCTGCTATACCTGCAACCCCAGGGAGCTTGTACCCCCGCAGGCAGCGGGGAGATCAGGGAAGGTCTTCTTTGCTGAGTTAGGGGAAAAACAGATCTTAACCCCCTTTGCGTAAGCTATATCACTTTGGGGATTTAGGATCTAGTGTTAGGGGTAAGTGACTTAATAATAAAAGGTATTATCATGAGAATAAAAAATAGTTTGGTAGCCGCGGTAGCGGCCCTAAGCCTGTCAAGTGTGGCTAGTGCTGAAACGGTTAACGTTTCTGTTTGGTATACCGAGCCAGCCGCTCAGTCGGTTGGAGATATGTCTGCTAGGATCGATAGTTTTATTAGTGTGGCTAATCGAATATACGAAAATAACGATCTGGATATCCAGCTTGAGGTGGTTGATTCACGAAAGTATTCCGATGAGGATATGCGAATATCAGGCGAAAGTCTCAATGATTTTTCTGGCCTGGCTGAATATATGGAGCAAGATGATACTCCGACCTATGAGGAAATAGCTAACGTTGCTCCCGGTTATATTGGAGAGCAGCGTGGCGTCCATGGGGCCGATATGGCTATTTTGCTGGGTAAGGCTTACCAGGAAGGGAATTCAATAAGCTGCGGTATAGCCTGGATTGGGATAGGCAGTAATGGCGTTATGGACCCCGCATCAAAAAGACTCGCTTACAGTATGACTGCTGTAGATTGTGGGGGCGCCGATCTGACATTTGTCCATGAGCTTGGTCACAATATGGGGTTGACCCACTCTCGCAGACAGGGTGATACATCGGGAGGTGTTTATACATACGGCTTAGGGCATGGAGTTAACAATAGCTTCTCCACTATTATGGCTTATCCTCACTATTTTGGCAGCGCGGAGCGTCTAGATACATTTTCAGATCCGGATAAAATCTGCAATGGCCGGGCCTGTGGAGTCAACAATAGGGCTGATGCGCATCGAGCATTGGAGCCGATCCTTGACGATATAGCAGGCTATTACTGAGTACAATTTCTCTCTTGATCCAATAAATCATCCGCCTGTCGGTTGATTATAATTCCTTAGGGAGGGCTTTGCCCTCCCTTTTTTTTGCTATTTTTTTCTTGCCTGTTTTCTTCTAAAAATATTTTTTTGTCATTTTGTACGCAACTTGCCTCTATTTTTGGTTATAGATTTATAACTTTTAGTGGGTGTTGAGTGGATGAACTTCTCATTATTTTCACGGAGGTATATTTGTTGGTTGCGTTAAAGCCTGTAGTTTTTTATTGTTCATTTAATCGTTTGTTTTGTTGTTTTTTTTAGTTTTTTTCTGTGAGTTATCTTTTTGAGGTGTTTTGAGGGTGTGGTGTCGTCGTTCTTCTGGGCCTGATCGATAGTTTTAGCTGGGAAATGATTACTCTCTGGTCAAAATCTGTAAGGAATAATTTGCCTCTTAGGTGTTGGGTTTCTGCGGTTTTATTTAAGCAAATAAATATTGGGGTGGTGAACTGTGAAGAAGTTTGTTTTTCCTGTTTTGGTTGTCTTGCTGGGGGCTGGTTATTATTTTGGGTCTAAAGGGCAGTCTAATTCTAAAAGTCAGGTTGCCAAAATTTCGGATCCAAAAATAGTCGTTGATAGAGTTCCTATAGGAAAAGCTTCAGAAGAGGTTGTTGAAGAAGAGGTTTCTATTTCTGACGAAATTATTGAGGAGGCTGAAATGGCCCTGTGGGAGCAGTCGGAATTGGCAAGAGAGGTGCTTCATGCGAATGGCCGTTTGCCAAAAGACCTCAAGGGCGAAACCTATCTTGAGCTTAATGTTGAAATGCTAAGGAATTTGGAAGTTGGTGATTATATTGACCTGGATCTTCCTGGAGTTGAAGGCGACTATGACGCGCAAGTGAGTAGTATTCAGCAGCATGCCAGCGGAAATAAAAGTCTGGAACTAAATTTTCCGGGTTATGCCCGTCTAGTTGGTGCCACAATAACGCTTGGAAAGGATGTGGTTTATGCCCAGCTGAACCTGCCATCGGGCTCTTACACTATGGAAGCGCAAGATGGTTATGCTTGGATTGCTCCTAATGGAGCGTTGATTCAGGGCCATGTGGAAAATGGGGATCTTCGCTGGAAGCCGTCATCCCCGAGCGAAAAATCGAATGATGGCGAACTTCTAATTGACGATGAGCGGTAAAGAATCTATTGATAAGAAACACTTGGTTTCTAATCTTTAGATCGGCATAGGATGTGTCGAGATGTGGCCCGTAAATACTAAATGTCTACTTCTTAGACTGGTGGAGAATAAGGGATTATTTCTGTTCGGGTTAGGGTGCTAAAGCATGCCTTATTGACAGCTGATATATTCTTAACGCTGTGAAATAGGAGTGTGTGTTAATTATATAAAAAAGGAAGACTACAATGAGTCTCAAAAAAAGTCTGGCTGCTGCCGTTGCAGCTGCAACAATTTCCAGCTTTGTAAATGCTGAAACTATTGATATTGGTATTGTATATACGGAGCAAGCTGAAGCCTATACCGGTAATATTTCTGCAAAGATTGATCAGTATATTACTTATGCTAATAATTCCTTTGATAGAAACGATATAGATATTCAGCTGAATTTAGTTGGTACAGCAAGCATTTCTAGGGATCGCCGCCCCACAGAAGATGATATTAGAGCTATCGCAGCGAGCAGCGATTACCAGAACTGGCGCGCTTCTAAAAACGCTGACATGGTGATATTGCTGGGCATGTCGGAAAGTGATGGCCGTTTCACGACTTGCGGAATTGCCTTTGTCGGAGAAGGTAGTAACGGTACTATGTACCCGGATTCCCGTGATTCTGCTTATAGCATTACAGCCGTTGATTGTGGCTATAACACTTTTGTTCATGAGCTTGGCCACAATTTGGGCCTGAGTCACTCTGTCAGGCAGGGTGATACCTCTGGCGGTGTTTACAGCTATGGTTTGGGACACGGCGTACTAAATAAATTTAGTACTATCATGGCTTATCCGCATTCATTCAATACCACGACTCAGTATGATTGGTTCTCAGATCCGGATTGGGTAGAGTGCAGTGGTTTACCCTGCGGTGAAAGAGTGAATGGTCAAGATATCTCCAATGCGTATCGCGCTCTAGGTCCGGTAGTAGATGATGTAGCGGGTTACTACTAATTAATTTCTTTATCTCGCTAGATCGTTGTGTGTGAGCGTCCACTCGAAGCTGGAGGTTTACATGCACCCAGTCTCACAGGTTAGTAGAAAGTCAGAGGCATTTCTTCTGGCTTTCTTTTTTTGTCATATTCATTGAAATAGTTTTTCGCAGAGAAAACCTAACTCCTTAAAAATCTCATACAAAATATGCCCTGGTGAACTTAAAAACAGAGTTGACTTGGCACAAGTATTGTCAGTGTATGTGATTTATATGCTAAGGAGGGGCAGAATGGCGCTGGCAGTTAACTAGCTAAGTGTCCTGGTCGCACCGCGAATTTGAATTTGTACAGTTCAATACTGAATTACTGCCACACTGATTTAAAGATAGAGGTGGACGTATTGTCGCGATTGATGCCAGCTTTATGGCAAAGTCGGGGAGAAGAGCTACAGCACTTGCTTGGCATTTCAATGGCAGCGCAGGTGAATCTCAGGTAAGTCTGGAAATATTCGTGATTTGTGTGACAGATCTTTAGTCAAATACTGCATATGGCTTTGATGCATGTTAGGCAGTCGATCAGGAAATGCCGGCTACGGACTAATTTATATGCCGAGCATTTAGCGAGACTTGCGCCTAAACTACACCAGTTAAAAATTCGTTACCTTGCTGCTGATGCCTACTATAGCAAAGCTAAATTTGTTTCTGCTGTTACAGGGATCGGGTTGGAGATTGTCGGTAAATTACGCATGGATGCAGATCTTCTATAGCTGTACGAAGGTGAATACAGTGGTTCAGGTCATCCTCGAAAGTATGCTGGCAAAGTGAACTACGAGCAGGATTTGCAGTGTTTTGATCATATTGGGCCATTGGATGACGGGACCGGTGTTTACACTAAAGCAGGTCATTCAAAACAGTTGAATCCTAGTATCCGTGTGGTGATGTTGCGACAGGAGAAAAATTATGAAGTTGGTCGAGTGCTATGTATTCCACTGACACCCAATTAGATGTGATGACACTGCTAAGGCATTACAAGGCAAGATTCCAGATTGAATTTCTTTTTCAGGATACCAAGCAATATACTGGTCTTAATTAATACATTTAAATATTTTTTAATTGCTCTCAATCTTTGGGTGCCCATAAAATAGCGTTGACAACAATGAAATAGATGAGGGTTCATCTATTTCATTGTCAGGTTAATAACAATCGAATCTATTGAAGGAGTTGTTAATTTCCATCCCTTCAAAGAGAAACCACTAACCAGGAATCCATACTGCAGGGTTGGTCAATACATTTTTAAGGTTCGCTGATAATAAACCCAATGCCATCGTTATTTGAATTCCAGTCTGCAGAAATTAATTTCACTTTCATATGACCATCATTCATAATGTCCAAATCACCACCGTATGCATAGGCGCCACCGGTTGGAACTGTGAGTAAACCGGTATTACCAACATAGAAAGTATAATCTTTACTAACATTGTCATTAATAATAGCTATATCCCAATACCAACCGGCTCCTGAGGTATTTAGGCAATTAAAATTAACATTAATTAACAGTTCCGTATTTCCATTTTTAATCTCTTCTCCACCATTTGCAGCAACGGGATCGGAACATGAAGCATCTGAGGTCGATTGATAGACTTTCCTGACGATAGCGTACATCTTGGGAGAATCAGCATGCACCGAAACGTAAACACCGTGGTTATGATGACTAAAATAGGCATCGGAGGCCTCGGGTGCGATGTCAATCACAAAGTTTCCTTCGTCATTCAAATCTGTGTATGCCAGCCATGCATGTGTATGACTTTTCTCCACCAATTTATCCTGAACAACTTTACTTTCTATCGCATTGCGCGGCACATTGTGGTACCAACCCTGCCCGAATTGTTCCCGGCAGGCTTCGTCTCCCCCACTGTGAATGCCTACCGCATCTGTGATCGCCCACATTTCCTCGTAACTCACATAGTCAAATTCGTCGGGGTACAGGTAATTATCATGGCCATAGAGATTGCGTTTGCAGGCATATGTAAATTGATTCGAGCAAGCAAGGTCATACCAAGAACCATTATCTCCCCTTAAGGCCGTACAATCCTGATTTCCATTGCTGTTCGGTTCTGCGGTACTCCATGTCCAGAGGGCATCAGAATTTCGGAATTTACCATCCTCATTATCCGGCCCTGGAGGACCTACGTATTCTACGACCTGCTTACCCCCTAACCAATCATCCATGGCATCCTTATTATCAGCACTTTTCTGTGTTTCGAGCCCACCTCGGTGCCAAAACACAAGATCCCAAAGGCCATTGCCCTTCCCTGGCTGTCCTTCCGACATAAAGAATATAAACCGCTTATCTCTATTCCTAATGATCTGCTTGGTCAGCTCCTTAGAGGGAAAATCTACGACTACGTCTAGGCCCAGCTCTCTTCCCTCATAGTTTCTTCCATATGGGAAGTCCGCTTCATAATCGAGAGGTGAATAAACATAGTTATCCCCCACTCGATCACGTAAATTCTCATAAAACTTTGTTCCAGAATCTCCGTCATTACCGTTATTATTTTCCACATGTACCATGACAACACGATCTGTGCCGTATTTATCTTGTTCTTTGGCCCACTCATTTAACTCTTTGAATAAATCAGCCAGAAGAACGTAATTCCCCCCGACAACACAATTCACGGTAGAATGGCAAAACCTCAGGTTTCCCAAATGATCATAGTAATCTAGTTCTATATACTCAGCGCCTAGATCTATCTGATCTTTGACTTTGATTTTATGCTGCCCAGATTGAAGGATATCATCGCGAATGATTGACTCATAGCTGATAGAATTGTAGCTGTTATGAGTTCCTAAAACAGTCGAATGATAAAATGGTGTATCTTTGGCAAGCTGCCTCTGTAGCGCCATTCCATATTTTGGCTGCATGAAGTCCGGGTAAAGCAGATAGTCGTAATATAATCCAAATTTTTTCAACATATCTTCAGCTGTTTCTGCGATAGCCGCAGGAGAAACTATTGCAACCCCTACCGCCAACGCCGTCAACAATTTACTTATCTGCCAACAAAAAAAATGGCGAATTTTGGATTCAAATATTCTTATTATCATAAACCACCTCTTCTCGCTTATTAATATTTTTATGGCGAAACATAACCATGAGGTAAACACAATGCCGCTCATAGGTAGCTGTGCGGTATAGGGTCATATTTATCAGAAAACATATTAAATATGACGCACTAAAAATTACATATCGACTCAAATATCTTCAAGCGAAAAAAATAGTTTTATATGTAAAGTTTGGTTAACTGGAATTAATTCGAAGATGGAAGGCAGAGAAATATGTGGAAGTCCAATAAAGAGTCCGCAAAAACTTAATAAAAATATCCAGGCTAAAATTCACTGTCTCGTGGTATGGCGCCCTGTGTACACTTCTATAAAACATATGACTTTTATGTGTAAACATGCATCAACATTATGAGATTAATTTTTTTACTTTAGGGTATCTTTAGAAAAACCTGATTTCCGGTAAAGTTGTTCAGTCACTCCCAGATATAGGTCGCTGCAAAAATTCAGCTGAGTTTCTTTGGTCTCGATGCAATCTACCAAAAAATAATGAACGCGGCCCGTTGGCTGTCTTGCATAAGCTGATTAATGGGCGGGGTTTTAGGCCGCGCTAATCAAATTCGTTCAACGCCGCGAAAAAGCAATGCTGAAAAGGAAGCCCTTGGGTGTCCTGCTGATATTTAAATTATTGGTATTGTAGCATTTGTATCACCCGACAGATGATGAACTGGAATTTTAAATATGCGAGCACGTTACATTTTTCCGGCTTGTTATTGATTCGACAAAAACGTCTTCCTGGCTTGTTTATTCTCGTCCAGAGAAATATGACGCACATACATTGATGTAGGTGTTTTATATGGCGTTAATCTTCGGCACCTCTTTGCTATGCTGTTAATCTTGCAGTCAAGATCTATATATTACTTATGTTGAAAAACACCACCTACCAACTCAAAAGGGATTTTTGATGAACAAAAAAATCTGCCAGCGGGTCTTTATACCCATCCTGTTTGCAGTATCTTATTTTTTTATGTCAGTAGCGGCTTTAGCCGTTCAATGTGGCGACACGATTGTTACTCCGACGGTGCTACTCCAGGATCTTTCCTGTGATATTACACCAGCAAACCCTGTTGCTGTCACTGTTGTTGGCCCTGCTGGTAGCCTGACATTGCTGAATAGTGAGATATCCTGCTCAAATATAAATCCAAATGCAGCTGATCCTGCAGGAGTTGTACTCCTGGGTGTAGGAGCAAGACTTTCCGGGGGTAAAATTAGTAACTGTCCTGATGCTGTACGTGTTGCAGGCAATGGATTTCACGCTGTGTTCGGGACGAAAATTACAAATAGTGTAAGATACGGCATATTGATCGAAAGTAAAAATAATACCGTTACTCAGGCTTCCATAACATTTTCAGGAATTGATGGGGTAGTATTGGATAGTAGTGACAATACGGTAATAGAAAGCCAAATATCTCACAGCAATCTGGATGGAATAACAATTTTAAATGATAACAATCATATATTGTCAAATATTTTAGACAGTAATGGAAATGATGGACTTCAAATTTTTGGAGATAACAACAGGGTCACCAATAATAATTTCGAAAACAATGGCGCAAGTGGAATAAACGGAACAGCCGCTGACTTATCTATATTCTCACAAAACTTCATTAAAGGTAGTGGACAAAATGGCCTTGAGATTAGAGGGGTAGATAATTTAATATCTCAAAATATATCCTTAGAGAATGGAATATCTGGGATTCTCATGGCGAATAACCCCGATACCACCAATGTCATTGTTGGTAATTTTGCTCTTGATAATTTATTTGATTTGGTTGACGTTAATGATCCTGGTGATTGCAGTGCCGACAATATTTGGCTTGATAACACGTTTGTAACTGCAAGCCCTCCTTGTTTAGATTAAATCCAAGAGTGAATAGTCTTCAGGCATTCCATGCCTGGGGACTATTCTATCAAGAACTACATTGGTTAAATGTTATTGCTAGTTTACGGTTAGAGGTATACATGAATCCAGTGTCTTGTGTCAGGCGTAACAGAGGGGCGCCTGGTTTTCTTTCGGGATATTAGTGGAGGTGCAAGTTATTGGAAAAAGCGGATACTTAATGGATATCGCCAGAATGTACCTTCGCTCGCCCTGATAGCCCCGATTATAATAAAAATAAAATTAATTAGTGCCAGCATTAGCAGGCCAATAACCCCGACACCAACAACAATTAAGATAGTGCAGGAAATTGAATAGATGAGCAGGCTAAGCATCCAGTTAAAGATCATCTTTCCATGTCTGTCTACCTCAACTGAGTGATCCCTTGTTGTTGCCCACATGATAATTGGCAATACAAAGCCTGCACCGGGTATGACAATCCATGCCAGCTGACTTAGGTGTAATAGCATTAGGAAAGTCTTGATTTCCAACCCCCATGGTTTGTAATTTTCCATAAACTCTCAGCCTTTCAATTTTTTCTTCAAGTGGTCAGTTCAAGTTGCTGGTTGTTGCGCTCTTCCAGTCGTCAAATAGTATTCCCAGTCCTGCCTATTCCGGCGCTTGGCATCTTGAGCCGCCTGTTGATTATCATAGGGTACCTTGATGTGTTGAGCACGCCATAGCCCACACAGATTTTCCAATATCGAATAGCTCGCATATGGTGAAAAATTTTCCATCCAATGGGGGCGGGGAGAAACATCAAAATAAGCGGGGAGTCCCACGCTACCGGGGTTGATTATCTGTTGGCCAGTGCTAGTTGTTATGGATCTGGGAATGTGCGTATGGCCACAAAGGATAACTTGAGACTTTTGTATGGAAATTAATTTAAGGATTTCTCCATCCTGGCGGACTTGGGGAAGCCCACTTTCAATATTTTCTAGTAAGTAGGTCAAGTCACTATCAGGACTGCCGTGACAGAGGAACACATCCGGATTGAGTTGCAGGGTAGCAGGAAGGTTTTTCATCCATTCCAAGGCCTCTGCAGTCAAATCCTCCAATATAAATTGTAGGGTAGGGTTGCTTTCAATGGTTTTGGGGTCTGCCTCATAGATCTGCCTATCCTGATTGCCCCGGATTGTAATAAAGTCGTATTCCATAAGGCATTCAAAGGTTTGCCGTGGAGCAATGGGTCCATAGAGTATGTCTCCCAAGTTTACTACCTGGTCGACACCTCGAGTTTCGAGGTCACCAATAACAGCCTTGAGGGCATAGATATTGCTATGAATGTCAGAGAGTGCAGCGATACGCATAAATTTTATTGAGTCTAGTTTGAATATACTCGCTTGTTCCCGGATTAGAGGCTTAAAGTTGGCTGCCCACTGGGAGTGTATTGTCGATAGTGGTGTATGATCATAGGAAGAATTCTTTATTTGTAATATGCCTCACATATATTACTAAAAGGAGGAGCGAAAAAATACACTTCACTTTAGGCTGTGTGAAGCATGGGTGCCGATCATCAGCGTGCAGAGATGTATTCATAGCATGTGTTGAGGGAAGGGTATTCTTTACTTTCGGCCCGTTATTAACCGCGAACTCCATATAAGCAATAAAGGCGGTAAATAGCCTGTGATGCGCCACCTTTTGGATTCATCGTTTTCATTTTTTGAAAATTTTAATTGGTTCAGTAATGGGTACAGATTATTTTTCAAACGAATAGTTTGGGCACTGAGACTTTTATTTGGAGCATTTTTTAGGGCGCTAAGAGACTGGCAAATGGAGATGGCGGAAAATCCTATTGAATGCCAGTCCCTAAACATTTAAGTAAAGATATTTTCATCCCGTATATTGGCCATTTGTAGTGACAACTATTCCCAATTTGGATTATTGCCCTCCGGTTATCTCTACTGGGCCATGGTCATCGCAGTGATCCCCGTGCACATGATGTAGTCGCCCATCGACCAGGTAGTCGTAATGATCGCCGTGGGGGATGCGCTCGTGTCCACAACTTTCACCGTGTACATGGGTAGAGTGAATAGTCTCATCAACAGGATTACAACCATTTGGGTTTCTGTCATTTATCTCCAGTACATGCTCATCGTAGTGCTCTTGGTGTGGGTGATGGAGATGACCATCGTGTAGATAACAGACATGATCGCCGTGCTGGATTGCTGTGTGGCCACAATGGGGTCCGTGTTTATGGGAATGACTTTCTGCTTTTAGACATCGATTGCTGGTCATGAAGGGGTCCTCAATAAGAAAAAGGTGATGTGACCGGTTGATGGCCCAGGGCTATACACAAGCCAGACCGCAGCCTGTTGGTATGTCGGGGCCCTAAGATGAACTTTAGGAACCCCCTGGGCCGGTTTCAAAGCTGATTGAGCCCTCGGTAGCTAGGGATAGATAATTTGATGTTAAACAGCAATAAATCCGGCAATGGCGGAGTGATGCAGTAAGTTTGACTGAATCCTTCCAGTTGGCCTCAAATGCCAGTTGCAATCGATTGCAGTTGCAAATTATAGTCTCCCTAGTGGTGTCGTCTCACAGGACAGGCGTGGCCGGCCTATGCAATCGATTGCATAGGCCGGCCACCACTCACACCATAAATCACATAAGAACGACGATGAGAGGGAAGTGATGATGAATAAGAAACCTCTGGCGCGGGCAGTCTCCCTGGCGGCAGTATCGCTGGGCTTCTGTAGTATCGCGGTCGCCCAGGAAGCTGCTTCTCCAAGCAGCGATGAAGATGTGCTGATGGAAGAGGTCATTACGACGGGTACCCCAGGAGGGGCCGGCATGCGCAAGCTGGATGCCAGCTTCTCAATTACTACCTTGAGTGACGACGAGATAGGTAAAGCCTCCCCATCAAGTACAGCGGATTTGCTGAAGTCTATCCCTGGTCTTTGGGTTGAGAGTTCAGGTGGTGTATCTGGTGCGAATATTGATGTTCGTGGTTTTCCTGGTGGCAGCGACGCCCCCTTTGTGACGGTTTCTATGAATGGTTTGCCGTTATATCCGGCACCGACACTTTCCTTCATGGAAAATTCTTCCCTGTTCCGTGTTGATGAGACTATCCAGCGGGTAGAGGGTCTGCGCGGAGGACCAAATCCGGTATATTCCAATGGCCAGCCCGGCCTCACTACTAACTTTATCCTTAAAGAGGGTACCGAAGAGACTGAGGGCCGCTTTAAATACACTACCTCTGATTATGATCTTCAAAGGGCGGACGCCCTGCTGACCGGTAAGCTCAGCGAAGATGTGTACTATATGATGGGCGGATATGTGAGTTCTTCCCCCGGTATTCGTGATGCTGGTTTTGATGCTGAGGAAGGCCACCAGTTTACCTTGCACCTGACCAAGGAAATGGATAACGGTAAAGCCGGTTTCTATGTACGCGATACCAAAGATACTGGTACTTGGTACCTGCCAAATGCGTCCTTCCTAGCAACTGATTACACCCAAGTAGGCCCCAGCAACCGCAAGGTTTCAGTACCCATTTCCCAGGCCGATGGGAATGGCGGCTCAGAAACGAGCTGGGAAACCTTTGATATGGGAGAAGGGCGCGGCTGGGATGGTAGCGTAGCCGGCGCCTATCTCGAGCTGGATCTGGGCAATGGCTGGAGCCTGACTGAGCGCTTTGGCCTGACCAGTGGTAGTGCCGATACCCTGGGCTTTGTGCCCAATGGTAGTCCGGTCACTATTGGTGACCTGAGATACAACGATGGTACTGCTGTTACTTCAGCTACTACTGTGTCTGGGGCAGAAGTCAGCGACGATACCCTGTTACAACAGTTTGGCGCCTGGGTAGTGCGGAAAGACATTGAAGCAACTACCAACGATATCAGCCTGTCCAAAGAATGGGACAGCTTCAAGGTTACAGCAGGCTATTACACCTCTAGCTGGGAAGTCGATGAGTGGTGGTCCCTTGGAAACCAGGACTACTATGTGCTTGGTCACGATGGCGAGCAAATTGCGGAAGATATCTCTTGTGACGATGAGGAGTTGGATCCCGTTACCTGCTGGAGCTACGATCTTGAAGCTGTAGGTGATGCTCGCGAAAATGCCTTCTACCTAGCCAGTGAATTCTACCTGGGAGATTTTACTTTCGACCTAGGTGTGCGTTCTGCCAACCGTGAGACCAACTATTCCGTTGATCTTGGAGAGCGTAATGGGGTCTTTACCACCTATAAAGCCGATGAAGATGGATTCGCCTACACTGCTGCAGTGGATTGGGCCTTTGCGGAAAATATGGGAACTTTCTTCCGTATTAATTCTGGCTTTAAATTTGCGGACTTTGATAACTACCGCGAGTTTGGCGATAGCTTCCTGGCTGGCTCCGACCTGGTTATCGATATCGATCAATACGAGCTGGGCTACAAACTACAGAACCAAGACTACTCGCTATTTGCCACGCTCTTCTACAACGAAACCCAGGGTATGCCGGACTGCATTATTGGTAGTACCACTTGTACCCGTTTGGAAACAGAGGCCCTTGGCCTGGAGCTGGATGGTAAAGCCCATTGGGGTGATTTTACGTTGGGCCTGAATGCAACCCTGCAAAAGCCGGAGATCACCAGCGGTGATTTTAAAGGCAATCAGGTGATGCGCCAGCCCGAATACCAGGTTCGCCTGAGCCAGAACTATGATTTCACCATTAACAACATTGATATGGCAGTTTTTGGAGGAGTCAGTCGGGTAGGTGACCGCTTCAACGATAGTGAGAACTCAGTAACTCTACCCGGTTATACCAAAGTAGACTTGGGGGCCGTAGCCTATCTCAATGATATCACCGTACAACTGGCGGTGGATAATTTGACTGATGAGGATGGTATTACCGAAGGAGATCCACGCGATCCCCTCGCCACCAATGTTCGCTATATTCTGCCGCGTAATATCAAGCTAAGCGTGGCTTACGATTTCTAACCTAATGCCTCTCCCAGAGGTATTCTGAGCTTTGCCGCACGGTCTCCAGCGTGCGGCTTTTTTCCTTCCTCCAGCTAGGTCGCTTCCCATACTTCTTACTACTGGGTCAGAAAGAATACACTGCACTCGAGACGCGCTGTGAATACATTCCTGTAAGCTCGTAATCGGCATCCATGTCGCATACGGTCCCGAGCGCAGTATATTCTTTCCTTCCCCCTTTTTAGTATCTAAAAAAATGTGTCCAGCTCCGGAGAGTCTACTCTTACCCCTAATGCCCGTGGGGTTTCTCGGCCTCAAATCTCCCAAAACAAGCTTCAAAATCAGTCTCGCTGTCAGTATGGGATTAAATTGCACCCCGAATTTTAGTTGTGACGATTTTTCCGGTGTGGAAAAATTAGATTTTTCACATGGTGACAAAACCGGGCATTTTCTGAGATAGTAGTTATGGGTCCACTATCTCAATTGGTTTTATCGTGCCAGCTAGGTGTAACCCACTTACTACTGGGATAGAAGGAAAGAATACACTGCACTCGAGACGCGCTGTGAATACATCCTTGTAAGCTCGTAATTGGCATCCATGCCTCATACGGTCCCGAGCGCAGTATATTCTTTCCTTCCCCCTTTTTAGTATTTTACAAGAGGATTCTGGGTGCTAACTGTAGTTCGATTATGAAGCGATCATTAGAATAATAGTTGTCATGAAGATCACTGCTCAAATGTTTTTTCAGGAAAGAGGGGGTAAGTTGATTATGAAAATTTGGCCGTTATTTTTTCTGCATATGGCGGCATGAAAACGTAAATTCAAATTTAGAACCTCATGAAAAAAATAAGATAAAAATAGTATTTTAAAAAATATATTCGCGCTCACAGCTTTAAAAGCTTGACCATCTTTTTTTTGGTTTTATTGAGGCTTTCCATTACCAAAAGCGTATAGATTAGCCAAGTCTGCTCAAAGTAAGCTGAACGATGGCAGAAAGTCAAATCACGAGGGTCTTGGGGTGGGTTCTATGGGATGATATAAGTACTAACAGGGAGTGTATGGAATGTAAAAAAAGTATTTTGAATGCTGGTGCTAAGAGTGGCCTCTGCCTGGAGATTGGTAATCGCTTTTACTGGGATGTCTTCAATTCAAAAAAACCATTCTGTTCGTGTTGTTTGTCATTTTTTGTGGTTCTGGTTGTTCTTAATGCAATAAACTAGGTCAGGTGAGAGCAAGATTTAGAAGGGCCGCTACAAATATGTTGAGTGTATCAAAAATTTCCTGCCTGTGCGGCGGACGTTGGATTGGAGATGTTTTTATGTGTCATAGATTTATTTTAGGTGTTATTGCGGTATTTCTTATTGGTTGTATAAATCAGCCGAGCAAGTTATTGGAGGATGATCAAGCATGGAAAAACCGATTGGGGAGCTCTTTTACTCGGCAAGTCGATAGGAAGGTTGAATTAGGAATGGCGGCTCTGGAAGTGGTGCCAGGATTAGCGGTAGCGATTTATACGCCTGATGGTATATATACTCAAGGGTATGGGGTTTCGAATATTGAGACAGCTGAACCAGTTTCTACAGATACAGCATTTTATATTGCGTCCTCAACTAAACCTCTGACCGCATTGGCGATGTCATTTCTAAATCAGCGTGGCGAGATCAACCTTGATGCCACGCTTTCGGATTTTGCTCCAGGCGCGGATTTCCCAAAGGCAGTTAACCCCAATCAAGTAACTCTTCGTCATTTACTTTCTCAGTCGTCAGGCTTAGTTAATCACCCTATTCAAATACGATCAGCATTTACTGGAAAGTCCTCCCCGGAAATCCTATGGGAGCTGCTCTCCCAAACAAAACAAAAATGAGCCATTGGGTAGCTTTCGTTATTCCAATTATAATTATAATATTTTAACTGCGTTGACAGATAAGCAGTTAGGTAAATCATGGAAAGATATAATAGATGATGAAATTTTTTCAAAGGCTGGTATGACACGCTCATCAGCCTACATTTCCAAAGCGCAGAATCTAGGTTGGTCTATTGCACACCCCCATGATACTTTCGGGCTTAATAAGCCTAAATTGGTCAATTCTGAGCGGTTAAAAACAGATGCAACTATGCAGTCGGCTGGCGGAGTAATTATGAGTGCTGGCGATGCTGTTAAGTGGTTGGAGTTTATGGTTGAAGATGGTCGTATTGGAGGTCATCAAGTATTCTCTAAAGAAGCTGTTGTTTCAACAGTCAGGCCCTATGTGAAGGTAAATAAAAAGTACGGAAAATATGAGAGAAACCACTATGGGTTAGGTTGGTATATTGGAAAATATGAAAAAGATGTTTTAATTCACCATTTTGGTGGATTTTCTGGTGCAAGATCGCACGTTTCATTTATGCCCGACAGGAAAATTGGTGTGGCAGTATTCATTAATGATTCGGAAGTTGGTAATCCATTGGCAGATGTTATTGCCAATTATATTTATGACTCGTTGATTGAAGAAAATGACGCTGAAGAAAACTATAAGGACTCACTTGAGGAGGCGATTAAAAGAAGGCAAGTGGCGAAAGAGCGCTTGGCTGCTAGTAAGGCGAGGTTGGCAAATAGGCCGTCTACACTGAGTCTGCCATTGGATAAATATGTTGGTAAATATAGCAGTATTTTTGGAGAATCTATAGCGGTTGAAGTTAATAACGGAAAGCTTCACTTTGTGGAGGGGGATTTCTCAACTCCCACAACCCCTTATACAAAAGCAGAGTCAGTTCGATTTAATCATATATCAGGATTGCCGATGGTGATGAAATTTAGTTTGGACCAAAATGGCGATGTATATCAACTTTTACTTGTCGATGAAATTTATAAGCGCGAAAGATTGGATTAGATGATGGTGAAATTCATATGGGAATGGCGTACCCCATAAACATGCTACTAGGTCAGATGGAAAGAATGCACTGCACTCGAGACGCACTGTGAATACATCCCTGTAAGCTCGTAATCGGCATCCATACTTCATACGATCCCGAGCGCAGTGTATTCTTTCCTTCCCCCTTTTTAGTAATTCAAGCATTTGTACGTTTTTTCAAGTTTAATGAACCCCTTTAAAATCCTTGTTTCTCATCCGGGTGAGTGGTTAAAGTTGGGGGTATTTTACATTCTGCACATAAATCTACGTGAAGGTCTTCAGTAGGTGCCTGGGCGGCCTAAGCTGCGCGCTATGTGACCGCTCTCAGCTTATTGCGCCCGCCGTCAAATTCCTCCTGGCTTGCTTATGTGCATTTTGAATGCACTGCTATGCTTAATGCTTTGTGGCAGGAGCGCAATAGAATGAATTCACAGTATTTATTGAAGAGTGCAGGCATCATAGCTTTCTTCATTTTAACGATTGGGCAGGCTATAGCGGCAACAGTTGATGAAAATCTGCAAAGAGCAAGGACATTGATCCAGGGTCTTGAAAAAAAATATCTCAGTAATGAGGTTCCCATTGTCATCCAGAAACTAGAGAAGAATGTATTGCCAAACTCAATACTCCAAGCATTTGCGCTTGAACAGCATTTGATTATTCAATCTGACCTTCGTAATAATGCTCTCACTTTGCATCGATTTGGTGGCTCCCCTAGCGAAAATGTTCGACAGTTTTTTACTCGCCTAGTCGCCAATGAGGTAAAAGCTAGCGAACAGCTACCAGCGCTTGCTCAAGCGTTTAATATCTCTCCCAGACAAGTTGAACAGTATCAGCCATTGGCCGGAGCTCAGGCATATGCTGCTTATACTACATGGCTGGCAAATTATGCACTGCCTGCGGAAATTGCTGCCGCACTATTAATCAACTTTCAAAGTTTTGGCCTAAATGTTGGGCGTATGGCTAAAGAGCTTAAAAAAAATACCGGCATGTCGGATAGCCAGCTCGCATTCCTGGTCAATTTTAGTAAATTACCACCTGGCTTTCGAGAGCAGGCAGTCAATATAGTTGCAAGAGGATTGGCGTCAGGTGTGGGTGAATCGAATATAGAAACCTGTGTTCGACTTATTCAGTCTTATGAAAAGGAATTTTGGCGGGCGCTTGAAAATGCTAATAGTGTTAACCGAGATTTGCGCAATTGATTTGATTGTATAATGGGTGAATATATTGTATTTTTTAAGTGTTTTTTGCTGGGGGGCTATGGATAATTCTTGATTATTGGGTGCTATATTTGAGAGACCTGGTTCCGATGAAGAAATCTATGGAGTATATCGAAAATGATTTTCTGCTGGGTAGGAAGTATACAATACCTTTCTCTCTCAATACGCCATGAATACATTCCTGCATGCTTGTAATCGATATCCATATCTCATGTGATTTTAAGTGAAGTGTATTCTTCCCCTCCGCTTTTTTGTATAAAAGAAAGTGTTTGATATTGGATGTGATTGATCTTTCCCTGTAACTGTTAATGTTTTAATCTATTATGACTTAAGCTATTTTTGTGACGTCTACAAAGTCGACATATATTTTTCAGGGAGTTAAAATATGCAGCCTGTAAATCTAATAGAACATCCAGAAGGCGGGAAATTCCTTGAGGTCTTCAGGTCTAATGCAACGGTTACAAATAAAAATGGGCAGGAAAGATCCGCCCTTACTCATATTTATTTTTCATTGGGCAGGGGGGAAATTAGTCGTTTTCATAAGGTGCAGTCAGATGAAGTATGGAGTCTGTATCAAGGATCTGGATTGTATCTTTATACCTGGGATGGGTTAGATAAGGAAGTTAAGCGAACGGAGCTTTCCGCGCAATGTAATACTTACTGTGATGTGGTTCCCGCTGGTGTCTGGCAAGCAGCCGAACCTATTGGGGAATCGGTGCTAGTGGGGTGTTCAGTTGGCCCCGGCTTTGATTTTTCTGATTTTGAGATGATAGATCCACGGTCAGATGCGGCCAAAAAATTACGAGGTATAGATTCTAATTTTATAAAGTTTATAGAATCATAATGATAGAATTGAATTGATAAGGTGTTGAGAAAGTAGATGGGTTTGTTTTTGCTCGAAACCTCAGTGCTCGCTAAGAACTCAATTGAGACCTACCGGAGGGTACTTGTCCCTAACAAAAATTTTTCCTGGTTCGATATATAAGTACACTGCTAAATGCCGGTAGGGCTGAGTAGCGGGTTTTTTAATTCGCTACTCACCTTATGTACTAAAAAGTGGGAAGGAAAGAATACATTGTGCTCGGGACCGTATGCGGTATGGATGCCGATTACGAGCTTACAGGAATGTATTCACAGCGCGTCTCGAGTGCAGAGTCCTCTTTCCTTCTGATCCAGTAGTATCTATTACGGGATCTTGATTAACTAACAGCTGCTGCTCTAATTGCAGGGAGAAAGAAGTCTTTGGGGGCAAACTCTTCTAGGCTGCCAACAATATAGTCGGCGCTTCCCAATGCACTCTCACTGCCTACGCCGACAGCAGTCATTCCCTGTGCCGCCTTGATAGCGGCAACTCCGGCAGCGGCATCTTCAAAGGCAATACAAAGTTCAGCTTCAACTTGCAGGCCTCGCGCCGCGGCGAGGAAAATATCCGGAGAAGGCTTGGGTGCTGATTGCTCCGGGTCTGCAATATGTGAGAAGTAATTAGATATTCCCAAAGCTTGCAATACGGCTGGAGCATTTTTGCTTGCGGAGGCTAGGGCGATGGGGATTTTTCTCTCGTGTAGCCAAGCCAGAAGCTCGCCGGCACCTGGTAGCAGGTCTTTTGGAGATAGGCTGCTAATCAACTCTTGATAGCGGCTGTTTTTACGGGAAGCCAGGGCGAGCTTTCCTTCCTCACTGAAATTACCACTCTCCTCTCCGAGAATGACTTCCAGAGAGGCCATTCTTTCCAGCCCTTTGAGCTTTTCCTCTGTGTCATCGGCCCAGGGGCGTTGCAGAGATTCTGCGAGTTGCCGCCAGGCTTGCAAGTGCAATCGGGCGGTATCTGCTATTACGCCATCGAGGTCAAAAATTGCTGCACGATAGATCATCAAGATACCTCCTCCATCGCTGTCACTTGGAAAGTTTGCACTTGCCCGGGTGTGCTTAGCAGTACTACCTCTTCGCGGTGGTGCAGGGTGATTGGCTCTCCGCTTACGAGGGTATAGCTGGTTTTAAGGCGGTCGATATCCAGAGCAAGGGTACGGCCACGGAATTGGAGACGGAAGCGATAGCCGTCCATCCCCTCGGGCACGTAGGGATTAAAGTTCAGTTCGTTGTCATGCAGGCGCATTCCAGCAAAACCCTGCACCATACACATCCAGGTGCCGCCCATGCAGGCGGTGTGAATACCATGCTGGGTATTGTTGTGATGGTTATCCAGATCCATGCGTGCTACCTGTTGGAAATAGCTCAGGGCTTTTTTCGGATAACCGACTTCACTGGCAATAATGCTGTGGATACATGCAGACAGCGTGGAGTCGTGGGTGGTGAGCGGCTCGTAAAAGTCGAAGTCGCGGCGTTTTTGCTCCACTGAAAATTCGGAACTTTGTAATAGAAGTCCCAGTACCACATCTGCCTGTTTACAAACTTGATGCCGGTAGATCACCAGCGGGTGGTAGTGGAGTAATAGCGGGTACTTCTCTTCAGGAGTCTCGGCAAAATCCCATACCGGCTTGTTCAGGAATCCATCGTCCTGGGGATGAATTCCCTCAGAGCTGTCGTAGGGAAGATACATGGCCTCAGCCGCGCGCGTCCAGTTTGCGGGCTCTGCCGGGTCCAGCTGGATATTTTTTACCAAGGTCTGGCAAGCTTCTGGATCGAATGACTGCAACCACTGGAAGACCTCTGCCGCATATTCCAGGTGCGCGCGGGCCATCAGGTTGGTGTAAAAATTGTTGTCTACCAGTGCTGTGTATTCGTCTGGGCCGGTAACTTCATTGATACAGAATTGATTGTTGCGGCGTGAATTAAAGTGGCCTATCTCCATCCACATACGCGCGCCTTCAATCACCACTTCCGCGCCTTTGTCTCGCAGAAATTCGGTGTCACCTGTTACTTGGCAGTAATGGCGTACCGCATAGGCGATATCGGCATTGATATGGTACTGCGCGGTGCCCGCCGGATAGTATGCCGAGCACTCTTCACCGCCGATGGTACGCCAGGGGAATAGAGCCCCTTTATTGATCGTCATCTCCCGTGCTCGAGTGCGGGCGGCGTCAAGAATGGAGTGGCGATACTCCAGTAGTCGGCGCGCGAGCAGGGGCTGAGTGTAGAGGAAGAACGGCAATACATAGATTTCTGTATCCCAGAAATAGTGGCCATCGTAGCCATCTCCAGACAGCCCCTTAGCCGCGATATTTGTGCGGCCATCCCGTCCCAGTGATTGAAAAAGGTGAAACAGGTTGAAGCGAATACCTTGCTGCAATGCGTCGTCGCCACGGACCTGGATATCCGATTCGAGCCAGAACCTATCCATTTCCTCGTGTTGTGATACAGCGTGCTCCTCAAAGCCTCTTGCGGCACAGCGCTCTAGGTAAGCGCGCAACTGGGCGGTCTCAATGGGTTCGGCATGTTGTTCAGCAAAGTAAGCTACATACTTGGTGAGACGGATCGGAGTGTTGGGCTTTGCGTTGAAGCGGTACTCCGTCGACACCCTGTCTTCGCTCCAAGAGTTGTCGATGGTGTGCTCGCTGTCACTCTCACAATGATGCAGTGCTGCACTGCAAATAGAGAAGCCACTGCTGATTACCGACAGGGGTAGGGCCAGGTAGCTACCATCTGCCGTATTTTCGAGCCAGCGGATGTCTTCTCGGTCGATAGGGGAGGCTAGGCGGGGGTCATCGCTACGCTCAGCCTGGGAGAAATCACCATCCAGGCGGGATTGGAGGCGCACTTCGCCCTCGAAGTTAAGCGGAGTGAGCTCCAGATTGATGATGAATAGGTGCTTTTCACTGAGGGAGACCAGACGCTTGATCGTTAGCTCGATGGTTTTTCCCTGCGGGGAGCACCAGGTACATTTGCGCTCCATGGTACCGGTGGTCATATCCAGTTTGCGCGAATAGTTGAGCAGTTTGCCTTCGGCCAGGCTCATACGCTCACCGTCAATCCAAATGTGGATCGACTTGCCATCAGGCATCGTCAACATGCGTTGGTTATTGCGCGCGTATCCATAGGCGGACTCGCCGTAGCTGATAGGTTCGCAAGCGTATACGCCGTTCAGGTAACAGCCGTCGGTGAAGGGCTCGGGGTCATAGCCCTCTTCGAAGGCGCCGCGCAGGCCAATATAACCATTGCCCAGTGAGAACAGGGTGGCGTTGAGGCAGTAATCCTCGGGTTGAAACCCCCTTTCCAATAGGTCCCAGGGCTGAACCTCATGCTTAATTTGTTGTTCTTGCTTCATACCACTTACACAGAATCGGATCTTTGGGGCCCACCCGAAGCGGGCGGGGCGCTGTGGACAGGTAGGTATCAGTCTACCCTCAACTCGGCCTTAATTGCAATCGATTGCAATCTATTCCAGAAAACCACACGTCTACCCAAATAATTCACCGGGAAATTATCTTGATATTCTTTTAACTATATGATTTATATGAGAATTTAGGTTTTATGGAAAATACTTTCAGACTGGCCTGTGACCAGCAATCAACATATATTCTCATTTGTTGCCTCCGCAAATATGCAAACGATTGCATTTAGTGGTGAGCTTAAGCGATACTGAAGTCGCATGAGAGTGATTGAGGCGCTGTTTCGATTACTTGCGCACAAGGTGGTTAAAAAATGTACAATAACAGGCTGGTACGGCTCAGAGCCTGAGCCATAGACCAACGAAGAATCCATTATGAACAATCAGCGCATTCTGCTTTCCCTATTCGCTATCTACTTTGTATTTGCCATTCTGTTAAACAGCGTGGGCACTGTGATCCTGCAGGTGATCAACACTTACGATGTGAGTAAATCCGCAGCAAGTGTGCTGGAGGGGTTTAAGGATATTCCCATCGGTATAGTTTCCTTCCTAGTGGCCTCGCAGCTGCCTCGCTTCGGATTCAAAAAGGCCATGTTGGCGGGTTTGGCCATTGTTACCACAGCTTGTATTGCGATGCCGCTGTTGCCAGGTTTCTGGACGGCCAAACTGTTATTTCTGTCTGTGGGGGTTGCCTTTGCCCTGGTAAAAGTTGCGGCTTATTCAACCGTTGGATTACTTGCCCGGGGTCGCAAGGAACACGCTAGCCTGCTGAATACCCTTGAGGGCGTGTTTATGGTGGGTGTATTGGGGGGATATTGGCTTTTCAGTGTCTTTATTGATTCATCTAATCCAAGTTCGACAGCTTGGTTGAGCGTCTACTGGGTGTTGGCTGCTATTTGCATTGTTGCTTTTGTCCTGTTGTGGACAACCAAAATGGATGAATCTGGGATGCGTGTCGAGGGCACCAGCCCGCGCCAGGAGTTTTTAGCGATGATGAAGCTGATGGCCAAGCCACTGGTGTATGTCTACGTGGTATCTGTCTTTATCTATGTGCTGATTGAGCAGGGTATTGGTAGTTGGTTACCCACATTCAATAATGAAGTGCTGAAGTTGCCGGCGGCAATGAGTGTGCAGGCAGCAAGCATCTTTGCTGCGGGGCTCGCAATTGGGCGCCTGGGAGCGGGAGCAATTATGCGGCGCCTGCATTGGTACCCGGTACTGAATGTTTGCCTGGTAGCCATGGCGCTGTTAGTGGTTATGACCTTGCCGCTGTCGAGTAATGTGCAGGCCAACCCGGACGTCAATTGGTTCAACGCACCGATCGCTGCCTTTATACTGCCTCTGATTGGCTTGTTTATGGCCCCGGTTTATCCGGCGATCAACTCAGTGATACTGAGTTCTCTGCCCAAGCACCAGCATGCTGCAATGACAGGGCTACTGGTGATTTTTTCAGCCCTTGGCGGTACCACTGGCTCTTTGATCACAGGAACGGTATTTGAGGTCTTTGATGGTCAAGTGGCCTTCTACTTGTCGCTCGTTCCCATTACTGTAATTCTTGTAAGCCTGTTCTTCTTCCGCCGCGCGGTGGAGCGGGAGTTACCCGGCGATGCGGAAGTGCCAGCTAATCTGGCCAGCTGATCGGAATCTGTCTAGGTTTTACAAATATTTACCACCCCCCTAAGATGGCGCATTTCCCCTGAACAAGGTGAGGTACGTCATGCCTAAGGATTCCTCCTCTCCCGTCTCCATGTCTGATATTGCGCGGTTGGCGGGAGTTTCAGAATCCACGGTTTCCCGCGCATTGAATAACAGCCCGCTGATCAATGAAAAGACCCGTGAGCGTATCCAGCAAATCGCGCGCAGTATGAATTACAAGGTCAATGAGAGTGCGCGGAACCTGCGTTTGAAACGAAGCCATACTATTTCGGTGGTTATCAACACCGGCTGTGCCGGGGGCCAGACTTTTTCCGACCCTTTTATGCTCGATATGATCGGCGCTATTGCTGACAGATTGGCACAGCACCAGTACGATTTGCTGTTTTCGAGCAGTATTGCCAGCAGTGATGACTGGCACTCCTACTTGATGGGTTCCCGTCGGGCCGATGGTGTTATCGTGATTGGTCAGGGGGTAGACGATGCCCCGTTGCGCGAACTGCAAAGGCAGGGGGACCCTTTGGTGGTTTGGGGTGGTACTACGAAACCTGGCTCCGATTACTGCATAGTGAGCAGTGACAATCAAATGGGTGGGAGCCAGGCCACGGAACATTTGCTTGGGTTGGGGCGCAGGAGAATTATCTTTCTTGGTGATATTGCCCATCCAGAAATTAATGGGCGCTACGAGGGTTACAGTTCCGCATTGGCGGATGCCGGGCTCGCTGATTGCAAGCGCCAGGTTACGGTGCCCTTTTCCAGTGAAAGTGGTTACCAGGCGATCGTTGAGTTGATAGGGCGTGAGGGGCTGACTTTTGATGCAGTATTTTCCGCGAGTGACAGTATCGCCATGGGCGCCATCAAGGCCTTACAGGCACTCGGCTACAAAGTGCCGGAGGACGTTGCGGTGGTTGGTTTTGACGATATTCCCATCGCGCCTTTTTACACCCCGCCGCTGACAACGATACGCCAGGATATCCAACGTGCCGGGGAACTGATGGTGGAGAAGATGATGCAGCTTGTGGGGGACCGGGCTGCCGAGCCAGAAGTGCTGCCAACAAAGCTGGTAATACGGGCTTCCTGTGGGGCCAATCCAGAGTATCAACCGATCCAGGAATTCTTCCGTGGACCGCAGCAGGGTTAGTTTATGCTGCTGTCATTAAATGAGCCCTCATGAGAGGGTTCAAACTCTTCACAGCCAAGTCTCGGCGGTTTAGCTATCCTGGTGGTTTTTTACCCCTCTGCGCTGCGTATGTTGATCCAAGGTCCAGCTTGATTTACTTCCAGATTGAAACAGGCTTTTAGGCGTGTTTGCACACCCCACATTGCACAGCTGCTGTATCCATTGAGCCAAACTGTCAGGACAATTTCAATTGCGCCTGTAGTGTATCGGCGTCTGGAAAAGGATGCATGGCGAAATCTTCGACCCCCCTGACAAAATCTCAAATATTAGGGCTTACGGCATTAAGTTTTGCGGTCTTTTTAATCGCAAATGATCTCACCGCATTTGCCGTAGCTATACCCACGATAGAACGGGACTTCCATTCCGATATCACGACTGCTCAATGGGTAATGAATGGCTATACCTTAGTTTTTGGGGTGCTAATAATCACCGGTGGGCGCTTGGCGGATATGTTTGGGCGCCGACGTATCTTTTTTATCGGTTCGGCAATTTTTGTTTTTTTCTCCCTGTTGGGCGGATTTGCCGTCGACATGTGGATGCTCTTGATATGCCGTGCCCTGATGGGGATTGGCGGCGCCCTGATGTGGCCCGCAATACTTGGAATGATCTATGGTCTGATGCCCGAAGATCGTTCCGGTTTAGCTGGTGGTCTGATTATGGCTGTTTGTGGGGTATCAAACTCCATTGGTCCTATGCTGGGCGGCACCTTGACGGATCTGCTTAGTTGGCGCTGGATATTTTTTATCAATATACCCATTGCCATGCTGGCCTGTCTTATGTGCTGGAAAGTCGTTGCCGACGATAGTGCTGAAAAGATGGAGGAAAAAGTTGACTATGTGGGGGTAACTACGCTGTCGATTTCTCTATTTGGCCTGCTTGTCGCCTTGGATATTGCGGTCGATATTGGTTTTAAAAACCCCTTGACTGTATTTTTGATTGTGGTTTTCCTGCTCTTTATGGGATTTTTTATTATTGTTGAAAGGCGTGTGGGGAAGTTTGCTTTGATACCACCGGATGTGGCCGGTAATCGTAAGTTTTTCGCTGCGGGGGTCACCACATTACTGCTGTCTGCTATTTGGTTCTCCGCACTTTTATATATACCCCAGTTTTTATCCAAGGTGCATGGTTATTCGGCGATGGTTTCCGGGTTGGGTTTGCTCCCAATTATGATTACCCAGGGTATAGTTTCTTATATTTCCGGCAGCTTATACGAGAAACTGGGAGCTAAACTCATTGTGTCGGTAGGCACTGTATTTCTATGTGCTGGTATGTTTATGTTATCCCATTTGCACAAAGACACCACTTTTGCACAAATGATACCCGGACTGATTGTTCTGGGTGTTGGTGTGGGTCTCTTTTATTCCACTATTACAACTGCCGCGATTACAGTTGTAGACCCATCCAGGTCCAGTTTGGCAGGGGCAATTCTATATATGTTTCAGATTGCCGGGGGGGCGCTGGGACTCGGGATGAATACCACGATTGTTGCTATGGCACCGGACTTACCCACGGGGATAGATCGAGCGTTTACAGTGAATGCCTACTTGGCTCTGGCAGGACTGGTTGTAAGCATTTTGTTTGTGAGTGGCAAGGCGGTGAAAGTGGAGATCGAAGAAGAGGGGGGTCCTTTAAGCATATAGGGCGCAAATTATTAAGTATATAGGGTTGTCTAGGAGGACAAACTAATCGGTTGCTGGAAGGGACATCGGTGTTGGCTATTGTGCAGGTCTGTCTGGGTGGAAACTTACTCCGATGGTGTGACTCAAGGGGTTAGATCTATGGGTAGCGTGTAATTTGCCTAAAAGGATATTGCTACACTGGTAATCAACATGGCGGAAACAAGGACTCCATTAACAAGAACCCAATTTTGGGGACTAACTGCCCTTTGCCTTTCAGTTTTTTTAGTTGGAAATGACTTCACCGCGTTTTCTGTGGCAATCCCAGCTATGGAAAAAGAGTTCAACTCAGATATCACGACGACGCAATGGGTGATCAATGGTTATACCCTTGTGTTTGGAGTCCTTATTGTCTCTGGGGGGCGCCTGGCAGACATGTTTGGACGGCGGAGGATATTCTTTATTGGTAGCACAATTTTCGTGTTTTTCTCCCTGTTGGGAGGACTTGCATTCGATATGTGGATGCTACTGATCTCTCGAGCTTTGATGGGTATCGGCGGAGCCCTGATGTGGCCGGCGATCCTGGGCATGATTTATGGCCTGATGCCTGAGGATCGCTCCGGTCTGGCTGGCGGTTTAATAATGGCAGTTTGCGGCACATCTAATGCAATAGGTCCTATGTTAGGAGGCACCTTGACGGACCTCCTCAGCTGGCGTTGGATCTTCTTTATTAACGTACCGATCGCAGTCCTGGTCTGTTTGGTGTGCTGGAAGGTGGTGGCTGATGATAGTCCGGAAGATACCCAAGAACGGATCGACTATGCCGGTGTAACTACCCTATCAATATCCCTATTTGGTTTGCTGATCGCATTGGACTTGGTGGTAGATTTTGGATTTAAGGATCCAGTCATTATCTGCCTGATGACGACATTCTTTGTGTTTTTAGGGCTGTTTATCACCGTTGAACGCCGTGCGGGTAAGGATGCTCTGATACCTCGGGATGTGGCCAGCAATCAAAAGTTCTTTGCAGCGGGTATAGCCACACTATTACTCTCGGTAGTTTTCTTTGCGGCACTGCTCTATGTCCCCCAGTTTCTGACCAAGATACATGGTTACTCTGCGATGGGGGCGGGAATGGGGCTGCTGCCAATGATGGTTGTATTTGGCCTGGTATCTTACGCGTCAGGCAGCTTATATGAACGGTTGGGTGCTAAGGCGATTGTTTCTGCGGGGACTGTTTGTATGTGTATTGGTATGTTTATGTTGTCGCACCTACAAAAGAATACACCCTATACCGCCCTGATTCCTGGCTTAATAATTCTGGGTGCTGGTATAGGCCTTTTTTATTCAACAATCACTACTGCCGCGATTACTGTTGTCGAATCTTCCCGGGCGAGCTTGGCCGGTGCCATTTTGTATATGTTCCAGATTGCTGGCGGTGCCCTGGGCCTGGGTATGAATACTACTATTGTGGCTATGGCCCTGGACCTGCCAACAGGTATAGACAGAGCATTCACGGTGAATGCCTACTTGGCTCTGGCGGGCCTGATCGTTTGTATTCTGTTTGTTAGTGGTAAAGCTGTAGAAGTTGAGATTGAGGAGGAGGGGATTCTTTAGGGATTCCGGAGCCGCTATAAGGCTAACTAATACAGTATCGTTTCAGACTTAGATGTCTGATAGTACCTTGCTGCTAATTACGGAATTATTTAGAGGCTCTTTAGGACGCAAGTAAAGAATACGTTTTTTTTCACAACACGCTGTGATTGCATCTCTGTATATTAGTAATCGATATTCTTCCTCTCCGACTTTTTATTAAACAATCAAGTCAGCGATGGGAACCAGTGGGACTGTAATTAATTTCGCTTGGCGATGTTTTCGATGCCACCCGCCAAGCGGGTGGCTTTTTAAATTCCTGAGTTAAAAATCGAAATCAGTCTTTATTGAGGTATATGTAGAGCAGATAATCATGATATTCTTCATCTGTTATTTCTGCATCTTCCTTTAGCTTCTTTATTAGCGCGAGTTGTGCCGGATCATTAAAAGTTAAAGGCGTTTTTACTGTGACTTTATGGGGCTTTGGTTTGAACCTTCCGTCGGGGCCTTGGTAATAATGCCAATGATTGGGTATAGCGACTTTTCTTCCGTCATTCCCCTCAAGCACTCTTGATGTCATACCTTCATGGTAAGTAATCATTCTTCCATCTGTTCCATCAGTGATTACCCATGGTGCTAAAGGTGGAATCGCTATCAGTCTTTTATCGAAACCATGGTCTGTTAACCAGCCAGGTGGGTAAGCAATTAATCTAGTGCCGCGCCCCTGATCGTACTCCCAGCCAGGGGGCACTACAATCTTACGGTTATCACTTCCTGCTTTGATATTTTTGCCCCATAGTCTGTTACCATTTTCATCCCGATCCCAATCGTCTGGAATCGCTACTCCGCGACCATCTGCACCTTCATAAAATGTCCATGTGGAGTAGGGATAGGCAATTACTCTGCCGTCATCACCTCCATTAGGGTAGAAACCATTAGGGTAGGCAACAATTCGACCATCGGGGCCCTCACAATGGTCCCAACTCCAGGGAAAAGTGACCCAGCGGCCGTCACGACCTTTTGCAAGTCGCCAATTAGCGGGATAATGAAGAACGCGCCCATCCCAGTCATCCTGATGGTCATTATCCAATGTTTTCCAAAACGGAATATCTTCCGTGTTGACATTTACACCCAAATGAACGGGTCCTGGAACTAGTGTTTCAAACTCGGACTGTGATAATGCTGCAGAGCTATGGCAGAAGTAAATTAGGGCGAGTAGAGTAATCTTTTCCTGTAGGTGTTTAATTTTCATAAAAGTGCAATTCTAACCGAGATTTTTTAATCTTATTTAATTTTTATTCTATATTTTTTGCCAAATGATATGGCAATGGCAGATATTGAGGATCATGTTTTGCAGCTTGGTTTTAAGTTTCCTGTGTTGACTTGCGATCAGTAAAAAATATTTTTTATATTACATGTAGGAATTGTTTCCGCAAGAGTTATTTAATTGATTGTACCTTTTTGGTGGTGGGGTTGAGATGAAGTGCAGGTGATCTGGTACTTGTCAGATGTTGTTGTTTGTCAGAAAAGCTATATTTGTGCTCCCTTGTCTTTCCAGGGAATAAGGGACTGACTGCATGCCGCGTTTTACTCTGAAATATTTGCTGCATGCTGTTGTTAGCTGATTTTTTTAGAATGTCCACTAGGTAATTTTTAATGCTTCTTGTTGGGTGTTTTGTGAGTTGTTGATGCTTGAGAGCGAAATCTCTTTTTAATGCTCAGTTTTTTCATGGAGCTCATAGGTAAGCTATGAGGGTTGTTGCAGCTAAAAGCTGCTTAAGGATTCGTGGTCTTGCAATGGTTTGCATTAAATTTAAGGTGAGTAAAAGTAGATCCCGTAGGGTTTGAAACAGCTATTCCTGACCTAGATAGAATGCTTTAGCATTCTTCCAGAATACCTTGCTGGCTCCAGGCTCTCCCAATACATCCTGGATCAAATTAATGTCCTCAAACTGAAAGGGCCTTGGTGCTCTTGTCGAGGGTAGGTCAGATCCGAACATCAGACATTCTGGGTTGGCCTGGTACAAATCAGCAATGGCTGGACCCGGCGCAAAATCCAGGCGTCCAAATCCTGTGGCCTTCACTTTTACCCCCTTTTCGGCGAGCATCAATACTTGCCTGAAGCCCGACTTACTCAACCCCAGATGATCAATGGATACACTAGGCAGGGAAAGTAATGTGGGAATAAGGGGCGCTATGTGAGATGAGTCGATATAGAGTTCTACATGCCATCCAGCGAGTTCGTGAACTTTTTTGGCAAAGCCTTCGATCCTGGATATGTCTTCGGACCCGCCACGTCTTAAATTAAAACGTATAGCTCGGATACCTGCTCTATCTAATGCGAGGATGGCCTCATTCTCTGCATTAGCCAGTAGCTGGGTGACACCGACATAGCCTTCCCCCAGTCGCGCTAGGGCATCTAGCAGATAGGATTGATCCTGTTTTTGAAATGAGCCCGACACGATGGCTCCTCCTGCCAGCTTGTATTCCTTGAATCTACTCAAGTAGTCGTTTGTGGTAAAAGCTTCTGGTGTGAACCCCTGATTTGAGTAGAGCGGAAAACCAGGAGTAATAATGTGAAAGTGACTATCAAATAAAATGGTGTTTTTTTCTGACATGGTTAGTTACGCCTAGCGCTTGGTGAATTAATAGCTCCCTATTCAAGGTAGGTGACTGCTACTGACTAGCAACCCAGAAACAAACGACACAACATAGAAGCATCGTACAGATGAAATGCGAAGTTTGAAAACCTGGCACAGAAGAGCCGCGCCTCATACGAAAAATAGCCGTTCAGTGAAAGGGTGATCGGTGACAGAAACAGATGCCACCGGTAGTTAGGAGTTGAGAAGTAGAAGCATTTCTCCGTGGTTGGAAATTGTACGGGAAAAGGCAGCGATGCTATGGATCTAAAGTTTGATTTGGACAGAGTAGAAAGTTGTCGTCTATCGAGGATCAGTAAGCCGAAGGTTAGATTATTATTGGTGATCCATAGCAATATAGTTTTGACTTCGGATTGTGGACGTGTCAGTCCTGATTTGTGAGAAATTTGGTGTCGAGTACGGCTAACCCTCTGAACTGTGTCTTGAGTAAAATCAAAAGGAGGGTGGATTAAAACGATAAACAAGTTCTGCTGTGATTAAGCTTTCGCACTTTGATTAGGATGTTTAGTGGATTCCCCAATCGATTTTATAACCCTTATTCTATCTTGATGTGATCGTAGTGATACGGCGATATTGGGTGCAAAAGAGTCCCATGAATGAATAACACCGGGGCGGACATGTAGTTCGACGCTAACACCGGCATCGGCAAGCAGTTGTGCATACTGGATATCCTCATGGCGAAATATATCCAGTTCGCCAACTTCGATATAAGCGGGAGGGAGGCATCTTGCATCAGCAAGGTGGGCAGGCGCTGCACAGGGGCTGATATTGTCTGAGCTGATGGAATTGCCAAGGTAGGCCTCCCAAGCTGTCAGGTTGTCCTCATAAGTCCAGAGTGTAAAAGGCGCGAGGTTGGGATCAGTGTTGGTGGTTCGATTATCCAGCATAGGGTAAATAAGGACTTGCTTGGCCAGCGCTGGGCCGCAGCGGTCCCGACTCATGATGGCTAGCGCCGCCGCAAGTCCGCCGCCTGCGCTATCTCCCATAACCGCAATTTTTGTGGGATCTACGCCTAAAGATTTGGCGTGTTCTACTAACCAGTCGAGCGCTGAATAGCAATCCTCAATTGGTGCGGGATAGGGGTGTTCTGGTGCTTTTCGGTAATCGACGGAGAGAAATGGTACCCCGCTATCGGAAACATATCTGGCAACTAGCCAATCATAAATCCCTACATTGTTGTAGATCAGACCGCCGCCGTGCATATAGAGTACCGCGGGGCCAGGAGTACTATTAGCCTTTTGGTACCAGCGAAGTAGTAGGCTTGATTTATTGGGTCCTTTAACTAGAAAGTCATCCCATGTGACATCGTGGGGCATTGGGTGGGAGCCGTGGACCGCTTTCAGAATACTTTCACCAGTTTCGCGCCGGGTATAGACATCCCCAGGAGGAATGGGATCTATTTCGCTGAATAAGTCGCTGAATTTTTCCATCGCTTGGGTGAATTCTGGGTCAACCGTGAATGTCATAGTTTTTATCCACTTTTATACTTGTTGAATTATAGAAAATTCAATTTTCTAAAATGGATGGGTGTTTGATATGTTAATGGAGGCGCCTCCAAAAATGACTTTTTGGTTTTCCGCGAGCACTGATTTTTCAGATTTTAAGGTGGGAAAATTGAGGAAAGCGCAATTTTCGGAGGTGTCCTTGAAATGATCATCAAGTGCATCGTAGACAATATTTCTTGCCTTTGATGCTTACAGGCTTCCTTCAATTCTGCCTTGTCCACTCGATATATATGTCTTAGATGGAAGCCCTTTCAGGGTGACTACAGAAAATGATATTTCTCCTGTCTTTTGAGAGGGCGCTCTCTTTAGTCTTGCCAGATAACTGGGCTACTGATAGATTGAAAATGTGATCACATTTTCGGGGCGCTGACCTTAATGTGATGTGTGTCACGTTTTGGTGTGCTTGCTAATTGGTAATAAAGTAGGGGGCAGAGCTAATGCTAAATGAGATTAAGAAGGCAACGTTGGAGCATAGTGATGAAGTTTCTCGTCTGGTGACGAAATTGCTTCAAGCGCTCGTTGGACATAAACGGATAATAGACTCTGAGAAAATAGGGATTACCACAAGAAAACTTTTATCCGAGGATAGTGGTTTTCATGCGTTCCTGTATCAGGCTGAGGGCACTTTTGTTGGGGTTGTCACTTTATCCAAGTCCGCAGCCATTTATGCTGGTGGCTATTATGGAGTGATTGAAGAATTTTACGTTAAGCCGGAATTTCGCTCAAAGTTTATCGGTAAGGCCTTGTTGGATAGGGCGATCACTTTCGCCAGAGGGCAAGGCTGGCCGCGCCTTGAGGTGAGTACGCCTGAAAGAGAGAATTGGCAAGGAACAATAGACTTTTACCGGAGGGAGGGCTTTTCGGATAACTCGATTGGTGAGAGGCTTAAGTTAGAGTTGTGAAGTATAAGAAGACTGGATAGCTAAAAAGCTGGCTATTTATATATACTAGCTATTTAGTAATTAAGGGGTCTCAGAGTAATTCCGTAATATCTCTGCCGCCTTAGAACGCAAGCGATTATTTGTTGCGTGGGGCGCTTCGCTACCACAGGCCGGATTTTCAGGGGCAGGACAGTATCGTATTTTCCACGGAAGGCAATTCAATTTTTTTAAAATATAGAACTTAAAATAGTAAGAAATTCTAGATTACAGCTGCGGTCACCTCTTTTCTTTGATTTTGCGAGTTTGCCTGCAGCTGGCTGGTAAAAGTTCTCCTGGACCCCTATTGAAGATTTTTTTATTGAAGTTATTTTCAGTAATTGCCTATGTGACTGCTTGATTTTATTTTATTGAAGTTTAAATTTCTCGCTTGTAGTTTGTGTCACAATTCGAGCCTTGATTTTTAAAGTTTTATATATTTAACTGCATCGCATCCCTTTTTATGGGGCCTTTTCTAAAGGTAGGTAACTAGAAAAAATATTTAATATCCTTTGGAGGTTTTCGCCTTTTACTTATAACTAAGTATTTTTATCCAATAACTACTGGGCCAGGTAACGCAGTCGGCCGTTTATCCAGGGAAAGTAATGAAACGTCGCGACCTTTTGAAAGCAGCTGGGGCTCTCTCTGCATTACCACTTGCAGGTATGTCTCCTTTGTCAGCTCAGGCACGTAGTAAGATAACGGATGATTTTCCGGAATCCATAATGCATGGCAGTCTGGAGGACTCATCCGGGCAGTTGTCAGTTATTCAAGGTAATTTGCCGGATGATGTCACGGGCCATTTATTGATGGCCGAAGGAATTCCCATTGCTCCTAATCACCTTACTCCAAATGGTAAGGGAGCCTTGACCCGATTGGATTTTAGCGGTCGAAGCAGTAATAGTAATGTTGCTTATACCCGCAAAATGATTAGAACTGCTTCGGCAATTATGCAAGAGCAGGATCTCAGTGGTTTCGATAAGTTTAACCTGCTTGGCGGAACCATTTACTCCAGCCCTAACCTGGGATTTATGAATTATTGTAACACCGCTCCCAACTATATGGGGGATAACCGGTTTGCAATGAGTTATGAAGGGGGAATGCCTTACGAGTTTGATGCAACTACTCTGGAGATGATTACACCCATTGGCGAGGTGGATGAGTGGGAGTCCAGCCTGCCGCCTCTTCTCGAGAACTTTACGCCTAAAAAATGGTTATTTCCCCAGATCCGCACTACTGGACACCCTTTCTTTGATCTGGAAACCGGTGAGTGTATCACCATCAACTACGGCGGGAATATGGGGGACTCCGGGCGTTCGGGATTTATTCGTCTGATTTCCTGGGACCAGCAAGGAGCCTTCAAAAGTTGGAACATCCGAGATCGTCAGGGTAACAATGCCTATATTTCAGCCAGTTCTCATTCCTTGGGGGTCACCCGTAACCATGTCGTCATTTTTGAGACCGCTGCCAGGGTGGAGTCTACCCGGATACTAGGTACACGTATTGTCCTTCCGCAGGAGCACCAAACACGCTGCTGGGTGCTACGTAAGGCGGATATGGTGCCTGGCCGAGAGGATATTATGGCTGATTACCTGGAGTTGGGTTTCGATACCTCGGATATCGTGTGTAACTATGACGACAGTGCAAGTGAAATAACTCTTTATGGCCAGTATATGGGGGCCATGGATAAGTCGGAGCAACTGTTCCGCTACGAGATACTTCAGGAAGGTGGCTTGGTTCCATCCTGGCTGTCAGGTTACCCTGCTGCTCCGGTGGATGTTGGCGGTCTAGTCCGGGCCCGGATACAGGTAACTTCCGACTCTGCGCGGGAGATTAAGGAGGATTACCGGGTTATCCGCGATGAAAACTTGCTTTGGGACATGAATGATCCTGCTTACCGTGGCCACTTTCAATTCCCTGAAACCTTTGAACACCTATACTGGGCGGCGGTGGGTTACCGGCCAAACTTGGTTTCCATGCGCGTGTCCTGGGCTTACCGCAACTACCCCGATCGTTATTATGGTTACTGGGATATGCCGGAGGAGAGTAGACCTTCTGCATTGATACATATGGATTGTGGCCAGATGCGTATCGCTGATGCCTACCAATTCCCGGATGACTGCGTGATGCGAACACCGCAGTTTATGGCTAGGCCAGGTTCCAGTGAACAAAACGACGGTTACTTGATTGCAGCGGTTGTTAGGAAAAATCCTACCAATACGAAATCCAATGGCAAGGAATTCTGGATATTTGATGCTGCCGCTTTGAGTCGGGGGCCGATCTGCATACTCGCCAATACCTCCCTGGAGTTTGCTACTACCAATCACGCTCTGTGGGTGCCCTCTATTAGTCGGCGTCCCGCTACCGCTTACCGGTCGGGCTATGGAGATTTCTTACGGAGTAAGGCGACAGATCACAGCAGCAATGTGCAGGACATTATCAACAGGGAGCTGTTGCCCCGTTTCGGTTAATTCATTGACCCAACTGTAATGCAATCAAAAGGAAACAATGGCATGTACCATCAACTCTTTTTCAGGCGATGTCGTTTGTTGCGCCGGGCTACCAAACTTATTTGTGCGGCAGGTTTGTTTTTTGCTGCGGGAGTCACGGCGGAGCAGTTGCCTCCACCAATTGATGTTCCTGAAGTATTAAAGAACTATCAAAACACCCAGGAGTGCTTCCCCGGAGTGATCCATGACCCTTCCTCTATTGCAGAGGTTCAGGCAATTGTGCGCGATGCTGCGGCACAGGGCCGAAAGGTAATGACTGGCACGCGTCGCTTTAACAGCCAGATTGATGCAGCCTGTGCCGGTAATGGTGAGGTGCAGATTACCTTGGAAAATATGGATCAGGTGGTCAGCCTGGATAAGGAAAATCGGCTGGTTACCGTACAAGCGGGCATGCGCTTTAATGAGCTGACTGCTTACCTGCGTGAGCACGAGTTAAGCGTACCCATGGTCACTGAATTGGCAATCTTTACTATTGGCGGCATGCTGGGCAGTGGGACTCACGGTTCCACATTCACGCAAAAAAGCAACATGATTTCCGATTATGTCACCGAGCTCAAGCTTGTCGATGGCAAAGGTGATCTGCGTATGCTGACGGGTGAAATGCTCAATGCTGCTCGAGTTAATTTAGGGGTGTTGGGTGTGGTGGTGGAAGCCACAATTGAGGTTGAGCCAGGTTATAAGGTTCAGGCTAAGGTGAAAGGGTATCGAGATGATGAGGATTTAGAAAATCTTGTTTTGGATTTGGCCCGGGACAATCACTCAGCTAATGTTGCCTGGTTCCCTGGACTCGGTCGTTATACGGTAACCACCTATAATAAGGTTTCCCTGGACACTAAAGGCAATGCCTACAATGCCCAGGCAGATGTTTCCGATTTCTCTGAGTACCTATTCGGTCTTATCTTCGATAGCTTGCATGAGGCTAATAGCTCTGCCTTGCAGTGCTTCGCAGCTTCCCTGCGTTATACAGCCCGTTCCGGTTCCTACTTCAGGGATGTGGATAGTGGTTTCAAGAAACTGATCAAGCCCACTGGCCATGCAGACTTGATGCAACACTTTGTCTGTAAAGAGCCCGATAAGTGCGTTTGGGACAACCTGCCAATTGCCTTGCAGGAAGTTGCCATTCCATTTGAGGAACTGCCGAACTGGATTGCCGATGTACGTCAGATTATCGCTAACAGTGAGCGCACCTGCTTTCCGCTGAATGGTATATATTTCCGCTTTGGCAAGGCCTCCGACAGCTACCTGGGAATGAGTGCAGGACGTGATACAGCCTTTGTGGGAATCGAATACACCCTGCGTCAGCGCGGCGAAGCGGTGCCCAAGAACTACTTTGTTAACCTAGAAATTGAGCAGATGTCTCTGCGCAAGTATGGGGCCAGGCCCCATTGGGGTAAAAATTCAGTGGCAATCTTCGAAGATATGCCATCGCGTTTCCCCAAGTGGCCTCAATTCCTGGATGCCAAGGCAGAGCTTGATCCAAATAATGTCTTTACCAACCCCTTCTGGGAGAGGGTAAGTGGGCAAGATCCTTTGGAAAATTACCTGACCCCGCAATGTAATGCGGATGGTCAGTGCTATTGCAGAAGTGATGAGCACTGCGAGGCGGGAGCAACCTGCCAAGCGGGAAATTGGTATTCCGATGCCCGAATCTGTAAAGTCGAATAACTAGCATTTTATTGCTCGAAAGGGGAGTAGCGGTTGACGCTACTCCCCTTTTTAATTTTTCGTGCAGGATAATAAATGTTCCAAATTAGAAATATGCTCTTTGATAAGATGGCTAAATTGCTCTGGGTTTTCCAGCGGCAGCATATGATTTGCTGAAGATATCTCTATCAGGTTTGAATTTGGAATATAGGCACTCACAGACCTGGATACGATTTTAAATAGTGACCTTGTATCACTACCGTAAGCAATAGTAGTTGGAACTTGGATTCCGGAAAGGCTGGTTTTATCCAGGGTAGGTTGCTCGGTTTGTGATAGTTGTAAGGGAAGGGTATGGGCGTTTTCCAGTTGCTGAGTACGATGGGCTAGTGACTGGGCAGAAAAATAACCAGCTGCGTTACCTGACCGGTCAATAAGAAACTCCGCTGCTTCTTTAAGTTCACCCTCAGAAACTGCCTGGAATACTTTGCCAAACATGGCCTCAGCGTCCTGCATATATTCATTCATCTCTTGATCATTCAGACATCCTGGATATCCAGGCTCATAGATGAATAAGCTTTTGATCAACTCCGGGGACTTAATTGCAGCATTCAGGGCAACGTCAGCCCCATAAGACCAGGCAGCTAAATGAGTAGGGCCGGAATCTAGTTTAGTGAGGAAGTTAATCAGGTCATCAGCATGGGTATTAATCCCAAAACCTTCCGCTGAACTCTCTCCACTTGTACCGAAGTGCCTCTGAGTGATAGATATCGTATTGAAATCCTTAGTGAGAATTTCTATATGTGGCTCCCACATTCTTTCGTCGGCAAGGGCTCCATGAAGGAGAATCAGAGCTTCGCCAGATTTTCTTTGTGGGTGATTTATTTGTTGGGTATTATTGCTCGTTTTCAAGTTGTTAGTCATGATATATAGCTAGAACATGTGGAAACTAAAGTGCTTATTGTTATACACAAGTGACTTACTTTTTGTAAAGTTTCATCAGTGCTAGGAACCCAATGGCTGCGAAGTTGACCCCGATGCCCCAAGGTCTATCGCTAAAAATAGCTAGTGAATAATTGGCTCCAAAGCCTACCAGATACTTACTTCCCTGTGAGGAATACATTAAATAAAGGAAAAATCCCGCCCCAACCTTGTAAGTTAAAATGGGCGAGGATAACCATGGAATTTGGAGTAAAAAGGCGCGATAAAGCTGCTTGGTATTTACGGCGGATTTTGAAAACTGTAAACCTGCATATAATGTGTATAGGAATGCTGTAAGTGCCAGGCCATTGGCAATAGCTCCCCCTAATGCCAATCTGTTTGAATCCAGAAAATAATTCAGGGTAATGGCACTGCCCATAAAGCCTCCTCCGATAGAGGCAGTTAACAATGTAAACCTAATAATATTTTGCAATTTTCTTGTCCTGTAGAATTTTATAGTTAGGCGGGGTTATCAAAGGCCGTAGGTATAACAGCTGCATATTTTCTTGTTTTTCAAATCTACTTTATTAGCTCTAATCGGATGGTTGCTATTAAAGGAGCGCTTTTGACACCTCAAAATAACGCTAGACTAAGAGGTTAAATCCCAATCAAGATATAATTGGAGGCTGCGCCTGAGTTTTCCTCAGGCGCTATTAAGAAGAGTTGGCTTGGTCTCTAAGAAGAAAAGCTTACGTTATTGCCCCTTCTTTTCCAGCAACTGATCCAGAGGCAGCTCGGTGCGATAACGCACCTGCTTTAAGGAAAAACTGCTCTTAATATGATCAATACCGGGTAGCTCAGTGAGCTTTTTATCCAGAAACTCCTGGTAGGCCTGCAGGTTGGGCACTACTACGCGCAGCAGATAGTCAAAGTCACCGGTCATCAGGTAGCATTCCATCACCTCTGGCCATTGGCCAATCACAGACTCAAAGTCTTGTAATTCCTTTTTCACTTGATGATTGAGTGTTACTTGAATAAACACACTAACCGGCAGGCCCACTTTTTCGGGTTCCAATAGGGTAACGGCCCGCTTGATAAAGCCCTGCTCATTCAGGTTCTTGACCCGGCGCGAACATGGGGAGGGGGAGAGGCAAACTTTTTCTGCCAACTCAATATTGGGAATGGTGGCGTCCTGCTGAAGAATTTCCAGGATCTTTTTATCGATGGCATCCAGTAAATAGGCCATGGTTTTTTCCGTATCTCATCTCTATGAACGTACTTCGGGATTTCCGGCTGCTTCACTTAACCAGGCGATCAAAGTAACCTTCCCGGTTTGTATTCGTCTCCGGTAAATAGTTTGCCTCTTTGAGCAATTGTTAACCGTTACCGGATGGTTCAGGCCTTGCGACCGTGAGTGGCTTGTCCCGTACCGCAGTGTTGCTGTGAAACCGTCTTTTCTTTATTTTAATTTCCCGCGCTTGCCCCCTTTCTGTGAGCGACCAACTTCAACGCTTCCGTCACACTTTTAATTACAGTCTGTTCTGTAAGGGTGGCAACAAGCCACTAAGCACCCGAGTAGTGCGCCACAACTGGGTACATCCTGTTCGATACATCGCCCAAAATACAGTATTTTGAGTGATTTGTTGCCAGTAGTTGGCAATCTTTAGCGACTTGTGTCCGTATTATGCCCTAGCTGGGATTATTTTGGTATGACCTGCCTTGCCAGCTGGTGTTAATTTTAGCGGCTAATTGAGAGCTCTGGTTAGGCTTTTGGGTGGCCCTCCTGTCGTCAGGATAATTCTGGCGGTTTGAGCGCCCATCGCATGCCAGTAGCGAGAAAAGCAATAACGAAAATAGGTGGTACCCATGGCAATGGTCGAAGGCGATCAGGAGTTGGGCTTTGATACAGAGTATTCGCTCAAAGCCGCATTTACTCGTGAGTCGGGCCGGGTCTTTCTGACTGGAATTGACGCACTGGTGCGCCTGCCCCTGATGCAGAAGCGCATGGATGAATTAGCTGGCCTCAATACCGCTGGCTTTATCTCCGGTTATCGCGGGTCCCCCCTGGGCGGTTACGACCAGGCTTTGTGGCGCCACAAGAAGCTGTTAGCCGGGCACGATATCCATTTTGAGCCGGGTATCAACGAAGACCTAGGAGCTACCAACATCTGGGGTACTCAGTTGGTGGACCATTATCGCAAACAGGCTACTCGTGATGGCGTCTTCTCTATTTGGTATGGCAAGGGCCATGGTGTAGACCGCACTGCGGATGTGTTTCGCCAGGCGAATATCCAGGGTACCGCCAAGCTCGGTGGTGTTTTGGCCCTTTGTGGCGACGACCACACTGCCGAGTCCTCCATGTTCTCCCACAATACCGATCAAATTTTCGAGTCGGTGATGATGCCGCTACTGTTCCCGGCGACAATTGATGAGTACCTGACCCTCGGTCTGGCTGGCATTGCCCTGTCGCGCTTCTCCGGACTGTGGGTAGGCTTCAAAGCTATTACGGAAACCGTTGAGGCGGGGGCTTCGCTGGTTGTACCGGGCTTACCGCAGTTTACGATTCCTGCAGATTTCCCTATTCCTGCCCACGGCTTAAATTACGACCCACATCTGAATTGGCCGGCCGAGCGCTTGGAATACGAACGCCGCATGTTGGAGGAGCGCTTGCCGGCGGCCCAGGCCTTTGCCTATGCAAATCGCCTGGATAAAACCACCCATGAGGTTGAGCGCAAACGTTTCGGCATTGTGACGGTGGGTAAGGCGCACGGCGATCTGTTGGAAGCCCTGCAATTGCTCAATCTGAGCGAAGCCGACCTGCGTGAAGCGGGTATTTCTATATACAAAGTGGCCATGTCTTGGCCCTTGGAGCCCAATGGCATAAGCGAATTTGCTGATGGTATGGAGCGCCTGCTGGTCGTGGAAGAAAAGCGTCCGCTGGTGGAAGATCAGCTCAAGAACCTGCTCTATGGCTGGAAGGATGGGCGTCGACCGAAAGTAGTGGGTAAGAAAGATCTGAATGGCGATGATCTGCTACCGGCGATATGGGGATTTGGCCCTGATCAGGTGGCTAAGGCCATTGCCCGTTGGCTCGCGGATACTGACCTGGCAGTAAAACTGATTCCAGCGGCTGAGAAGCTGGGAGGAAATGTGCCGGGCAAAGCATGCGGCCTGCTTGCACGTGAGCCGATCTTCTGTGCTGGTTGTCCGCACAATACCTCCACGAAGTTGCCGGAGGGCAGTCTGGGCAGTGCGGGTATTGGTTGCCACATTATGGCTCTGGGAAAAGGTCTGCGTACTGATACTTACTCCCATATGGGCGGTGAGGGCGCGCATTGGGTCGGTTTGCACCGATTTTCCAGTGCTGAGCATATTTTCCAGAATATGGGCGACGGTACCTACAATCACTCCGGCCTACTCGCCATTCGTCAGGCTGTGGCCAGTAAGGTGAATATTACTTACAAGATTCTGCTCAACGATGCGGTGGCAATGACCGGCGGACAGCCCGCCGACGGTGAAGTAAACGCCCCCAGCCTAGCCTCGCAACTATTGGCTGAAGGGGTGGGCGAAGTAGTCCTGCTCAGTGAAAACCCCGACCACTGGCGCCAGCATCGCAGCCAGTTGCCGGCGCGGGTAGAAGTATTGGATCGCTCCGAACTCGATGCGGTACAGCGCCGTTTGCGCGAGACCCCTGGGGTTACCGCGATTATTTACGAACAAGTGTGTGCCGCTGAGAAACGCCGACGTCGCAAGAAGAAGCAGATGGTCGATCCGGCTCAAAGGCTGCTAATCAACCAGCGTGTGTGTGAGGGATGCGGGGATTGCAGTGTGCAATCCAGCTGTATCGCGGTGGAACCACTGGAAACCCCATATGGACGCAAGCGCCAGATAAATCAGTCCAGCTGTAATAAAGATATGCGCTGTGCCGATGGGTTCTGTCCGAGTTTTGTGACTGTCGAGGGCGGTGAACTGAAAAAGCCGCCTGTGCAGTCCCTGGCTGAATCCCTGGATTCTGCTACCGCCAAGTTGCCAGCAGCTCCCACTGCTGCACTGGAGCAGCCCCTCAGTATCCTGGTTGCAGGTATTGGAGGCAGTGGCGTACTTACTGTGGCGGCGCTGCTGGGAATGGCTGCGCACCTTGAGGACAAGGGCAGTACCACCCTGTATTTCACCGGCCTCTCCCAGAAAAACGGCGCTGTTGTTGCCCACGTTAAGGTCGGTGCCGGCCCGGAAGCAATCACCACCGCTCGTATTCGCGATGGCGCCGCCGAGCTTCTGCTGGGTTGCGACATGGTGACAGCGGCGGGTCAGCGCCCGAAATTTGCCACTGGTAAGATGCGAGCGCTGGTAAATACTGCTGAGGTGCCGGTAGCGGCCTTTGTACGTGATAATGAGCTGGCCTTTCCAGCGGATGCTACTCAACAAAGTATTGAGTCTCTATGTGCTGAGTACTTCGCCTTTGATGCGAATAGGTACGCCCAGGCACTGTTCGGCGATACGGTTTCCAGTAACCTGATGATTATGGGCTTTGCCTGCCAAAAAGGGCTACTTCCGATCGGTGAAGCGGCACTGGAACGCGCCATCGAATTGAATGGCGTCGCGGTGGAAAATAACCTGCGTGCATTCCGCGCGGGCCGCTTGTTGGCGATTGACCCGACTGTGATTGAGCAGTTGGCGGTACCAGCGCAACCCGTGAAAATGGTTGAGCCTCAGGAATCTGTAGCGCAATTGATAGCCCGGTTGGCTGCAGAATTAGGCGAGTATCAGAATGCTGCTTATGCGCACCAGTTCACCCGCAGTATTGAGCAGCTTTACCGAGCGGAGCAGGCTCTGCCCGGTACTAATGGCGATTTGACCCGTATTGCAGCCAACAGTTTGTACAAAGTCATGGCCTACAAGGACGAGTATGAAGTGGCGCGCCTCTATAGTGGTGAGGACTTCCAGCGCCAATTGCGTGAGACCTTTAGTGGCGACTACACCGTTAAATTCCATATGGCGCCACCGCTGCTGGCGCGTCCGAATGCCAGCGGTACAGTGCGCAAACTGCAGTTCGGCCCTTGGGTGGGTAAGCTGATGCCGTTGCTGGCGCGGGGTAAGGTACTGCGTGGTACCTTTATGGATGTGTTTGGCTACACCCAGGAGCGGCGTGCTGAGCGCGACTGGGCCCGGCAAGTAGCCCATGCGGTGGAGACGGTTGCCTCTCGGTTGCAGGCAGACAATATCGTCCGGGCGCGCGAGCTTCTGGAGATTCCCTTGCAGGTACGGGGTTACGGTCATGTGCGAGCAGAGAAATTTGCCCAAGTGAAGGACCGTTGGCAAACGCTTTCTGACCAGTTTGCACATGGAGAGAGCGACCAGATTCCTATCGCTACTTCTTAGCAGTGGTACCTTGTGCTTGGGGCTGTGGCCTCAGCCGGGGCGGAAGGGAATCAGCGGGTTGAGTAGCAGGCCGCTGATTCCTGTGATGGCCACCGGGGCGGCCACTGCAGAAAAGCACAGGCAGTCTTTGTCCTGTGTGGCAATAGGTCTGTGTATCTGGCCCGGCCCGCGAAAAACGAAATCCCCAGCCCCATAGATACCATAGTGGTCAGAAAAACTGCCGTTGAGTACCACTGCGAATTCCTGTCCGCGGTGGTCGTGCTCAGGTAATTTGGCACCGCTACGCAGGCGATGGAAGGACACTTCGTAATCACCTTGGCCAGTCCTAACGCGGCATACTTGAAGGGCGCGGCTCACATTTTTCCAGCTGTGGGCTGGATTCTTTGCCAGCAACTTGCATAGTACTCGCGGTAAATTATCAAATGCCGGGTCTTTTTTGGTGGCTTGTGATGCATCGCTGTCACTTTTTACCTGTCTTCCATTTTTATCCGGAATTTGGTCGATGCGCGTCATTAAGCATTCAAAGGCGTTTGCCTGTAGTGGTTGTGCGGGGCTCTGACTAAGTAATGCGCCCCCCAGGCTATTAAGAGTATGATATTGGGAGCGGCAGTCTGGGCACATCTGCACATGGGCAGCCATGACCAGGCTGGGTCCGCGGGCCAGGCTGCCAGAAGCGTATTCCAAAAGCAGGTTTTTGTCCGGATGATGGCGAATCATATGGTGATTACCTGACAAATCGAGCTTGAAGTTTCTTCATCGCCAGCCGCACTCGGGATTTTACTGTTCCCAGTGGCAGGCGCAGCTCTTCTGAAATCTCACTGTGGGATTTCCCCTCCATATAGGCCTTCTCCAGGATATGGCTCTGCTCTGCTGGCAGTGCGCGCAGCCCATCGGCAATATCCCGTTCATTGCGTTTCTGTTGTAGAAAAAGCAGGGGCTGGCTTTCCAGGGTTTCGTCCCAGATGTCGGCTACATCAATATCGCCATCCCTGTGCCGGTGGCGCTGGTTGCGCCGCAGCATGTCGATGCGGCAGTTACGCATAATGCTATAGATCCAGGTGCTGGCAGAGGCTTTGCCCCGGTCAAAACTGGGGGCCTTGTGCCAGACCTTAAGCATCACTTCCTGAACGAGTTCATCAGCAGTCTCACTATTGAGGGCCTGGGTGCTGCGGCTGTGATGAAATCCTTTTATCAGGGGCGCAAAACGTCGAAATACGCGCTCGAACGCCTGTCGGTCTCGCTGAGTACCGACCTGCATGAGTAACGCGCTCCAGTCATCTTCACAATCCTTGGGAGCTCTCACTGCAATTCCATTGCTATTGAGTTTTTGTCTTTGCGCCATCTTAGCGCTATTTATTGTATTGTCGATCCTTACTACGCTCGATAAATCCATATGGATGTGGTTTTTGAGAAGTTTTTTTGATTCTCGGTTGTGATCCATATAAACGGCGAAGCCGTAGACGTGGTGGATGGGCAGTGTTGAATATCGCGGAAGGAACTATGAGCAGTCGAACACTGATTAAGGAGGTTGAAAGTTATTATGGGGATTTTCTTGTACGGGACCCGGCGGGTCTGGGCAAAATATATAGCGATGATATAGTTTTTCGCGACCCCCTTTACCGGATTGAAGGGCTCCCAGCACTAAAAGCACACTTTCGGGAGATGAGCCGAGGACTTACCCAGTGTCGCTTCCGTTTTGAGGAGGCATCCATTACCCGAGACAGTGCTTGTCTGCCATGGTATATGCACTATGCGCACCAGTCCTTAAAAGGGGGGCGCCCATTGTGTTTGCGTGGCTGCAGTTTACTGCGCTTTTCCGACAAGGTGTTTTACCACGAGGATTTTTACGATATGGGGGCCATGGTCTATGAGCAGGTGCCCTTACTGGGCTCCTTGGTACGCAAAATCAAATCGCGTCTTAGGCAGGGTTGATTAGTGGGGGAAATTTGCGAAAAGACGATATGGGTGACAGGTGCCAGCTCCGGTATTGGTCGGGCCCTGACGCTCCGCCTTGCCAAACACAAGAATTTTGTAATCGCCTCAGGTCGTAGGCAGCAGGCGTTGGCCGAATTGCAAAAGTGCTCCCCCAAGCGAATAGGTATCCTCCAATGTGATGTCGCAGATGATGATGCTATGGATGTTGTTCCTGAGCGACTGGCAGAGTTGACTGATCATCTGGATATAGTGATCGCCTGCGCTGGCACCTGTGAATATGACGATGGTCTGCGACTTGAAAGTGCAATGTACCGTCGGGTATTCGATGCCAATTTTTTTGGTGTGGTAAATACCTTGCGCATCGCCTTGCCATTACTTACTGCCAGCTCTTCCCCAGTATTTGCCGCACTAAGCAGTCTCTCATCTGTAGTACCTTTCCCGCGGGCGGAAGCTTACGGCAGTTCCAAGGCTGCCCTGGACTATTTTTTGCAATCCGTGCGTGCCGATGTCTGTAATACAAACTTTAAAGTTATATGTATTCGACCGGGCTTTGTAGATACCCCGCTTACTGCACGCAATGATTTTAAGATGCCCACATTAATCAGCGCGGAGCGGGCCGCAAAATATATTGAAGATGGGATTGCCAAAGAAAGATCCAATATCGATTTTCCCAGGCGCTTGAGCTGGCCATTGCGATTTTTGGGTTTTTTCCGGTTTCTCTGGTTCCGTTTTTGCGCACCTAAAATAAGCAGGATTCGCACTTTAAGGAAAGACTGATGCGTATTGCCATTGTGGGCAGTGGTATTTCTGGACTTACCGCTGCCTATCTATTGAGCCGTAAACATGAAATTACTCTTTTTGAAGCAAAAAGTCGCCTGGGAGGACATACTGCAACCGTTGAGGTGAAGGAGGGGGATCGCCCGTTAGCAATTGATACTGGCTTTATCGTATTCAACGATTGGACCTATCCGAATTTTATTCGCTTGCTGGATGAGCTTGGCATTAGGTCGCAGCCGACTTCCATGGGGTTTAGCGTGCGCTGCGATAAGGAAGACTTTGAGTATGCGGGTAATAACCTGAACTCCCTTTTTTCTCAACGATCCAGCCTCTTCAGTGCAGGTCACTGGCGTATGCTATGGGATATTATGCGGTTTAACCGCAGTGCGCTGCGAGATTGGCGTGAGGGGCGTCTGCATGATGGATTGACCCTAGGAGAATACCTGCCCGCCAATGGCTATTCGACGGAATTTACTAATCGCTACCTAGTGCCCATGGGTTCGGCTATTTGGTCCGCCAGTTTCGCGCAGGTGTTGGAGTTTTCAGTCGACTTCTTTGTGCGCTTCTTTTTAAATCACGGCCTACTGAATTTGCTGCGGCGCCCCCAGTGGCAAGTAATACACGGGGGGTCGCGTTCCTACATTGGTCCGCTGAAAGCGCCTTACGCCGACAAGATACGGCTTTCTACCCCGGTACGGTCTGTGCGACGTACCGGCAAGGGGGTGGAATTGATAGTATCCACAGGAGAGGAATGTTCTTTTGATGCGATAGTATTTGCCTGCCACTCGGATCAGGCTTTGCAATGCCTGGGCGATGCTACAGCGATGGAGCGGCAGGTCCTCGGTGCCATTCCCTATACCCTTAATGAAGTTGTCCTACATACAGATACTACTATGCTGCCACGCCACAGGCGTAGTTGGTCAAGCTGGAACTACCGCTTAGTTACAGAGCGGAACCAGCTGCCGATTCTTACTTATAACATGAATATCCTACAAGGGTTGAAAACGAGAAAAACTTATTGCGTTACCTTAAATGCGGAGAAGCGTATAGACCCATACAAAATCCTCGCACATTTTGAATATGCTCATCCGCAGTTTTCATTGACAGCTTCCCAGGCTCAACAGCAGTGGCCTCTAATTAATGGGGTGAATCGCACTTGGTTTTGTGGGGCTTATTGGGCTAATGGCTTTCATGAGGATGGTGTAAACAGCGCATTGCGGGTGGCAGAAAGTCTGGGGGTGCGCTGGTGAAGGGATATATTTAGTGGAGAGTGCGATTTATACAGGTTGGGTACAGCACCGTCGCTTTACGCCGCATCAGAATCAGTTTCGTTACAAGGTTTTTATGGTGTATGTGGATCTGGCAGAGGTAGACAACCTCTGTTCTCTTTCGCCCTGGTGGTCAAAAAAACCTTGGGCACCTGCGCGATTTTGTCGGGCCGATTTCTTTGGAGATCCTGCGTTGCCCCTGGATGAGGCTGTGCGTCGCAGAATAGAGGAGGCGACAGGCGAGTGCCCGAAGGGGCCCGTGCGCCTCCTCGCTAATTGGCGCTACTTTGGTTACAACATGAACCCCATCAGCGTCTACTACTTTTTTAATGAGGAAGGCAGGGATGTATGTTGGCTGCTGCTGGATGTGCATAATACGCCGTGGAAGGAGCGCCATAGTTATGTGTTGGACTGTCGCTCAAATGCCAGGGTTCAGAAAGCTACATTTGCAAAGTCTTTTCATGTCTCCCCATTTATGCCCATGTCCCAGAGGTACCATTGGCGCAGTACCATCCCGGGTGATCGGCTCACAGCCTGTTTACAGAGTTTTAATAATCATACAGTAGGGGGGGAAGGCCCTCTATTTGATGCGATTTTGAGCCTGCGTCGGCATGAAATAAGCGGAGCCCTACTCAATCGTATCCTGATCCGGTATCCATTCATGACCCTAAAAGTAATTGTCACGATTTACTGGCAAGCGCTGAAGTTGTGGGTCAAGCGTACTCCCGTTTTTTCTCATCCGAATGAGAAACACGGGACTCATGGAGGAGAATAACACCTATGAAAGCTGCGCAGCATTCCCAGCAGTCATCGCAGACCACCATAAAGGTATACCAGCCTTGGATTATCCGGCTCGCTCGAAAGCTGGTATTAAATAAAATGCGAGTCATTGCGATTGGACAGCTGGTTATAGAGGAGGGGGGAGAAAGCTATCAATTTGGCCTGCCATCAGGACAGGCTGGTGTCAGTGCACATATTAAAGTGCAAGATGGTAGCGCTTACGTACAGGTTTTGCTCAATGGAACCATCGGTTCCGGCGAAGCGTATATGCAGGGAGCCTGGACGTCGCCAAACTTATTGAATGTAATTCGTTTGATGGTCGATAACATGTCACTGATTGAAGATATGGACGGCCGTTGGAGCCATTTACCGCGAATGCTCTTGCGCAGCTTACATTATTTGAATTCTAATAATCGTCGCGGCTCGCGCAAAAATATCGCAGCACACTATGATCTGGGCAATGATTTTTTCAAGCTTTTTCTCGATAAAACCATGCTTTACTCTTCGGCGATCTTTCCTTCGGCACACACCACGCTTTATGAAGCCTCATTAAATAAAATGGAGCATGTTTGTCGCAAGCTGCAGTTAAAGCCAAGTGACCACCTGCTTGAAATCGGCACTGGATGGGGAGGCATGGCTATTTATGCGGCGAAACAATCTGGCTGCCGGGTGACTAGTGCAACAATTTCTGAAGAGCAGTACGAATATGCCCGTCTATGGGTAGAGAGGGAGGGATTACAGGATAAAGTCACCATATTATTACAAGATTATCGCGATCTACAGGGGCAATACGACAAGCTACTTTCGATCGAAATGGTGGAGGCTGTTGGGCATGAATTCCACCGGGAGTTTTTCTCCACTTGCAGTCAGTTACTCAAAGAAGATGGTTTGATGTTAATGCAAGCCATCACTATTCAAGATCAGCGTTACCAACAATATCGCAAGGAAGTCGACTTTATACAACACTACATTTTCCCAGGCGGTTGCCTACCTTCAAATCAGGTGGTTGCTTATCATGTTGCTACGGCCACAGATATGCAGATTGTTTGCCTGGAAGATATCACTGAACATTATGCTCGTACTATCAGCTACTGGCGCAGAGCCTTTTTTAAATATATTGACAAGGTACGCGCACTTGGTTTCGATGAGCGCTTTATCCGCATGTGGGAATTCTACTTGTGCTATTGCGAGGGTGGGTTTATGCAGCGCGTAATCAGTACTGCACAATTTACTTTCGCTAAGCCCCGATATTTAGGCGGTTTCTAATATGTGGCGATTTTTCGCCAATGCTCTACTGTTCGATATCGCATGGCCCCTGTGTGTGATCGTAGCCCGACCTTGGATTGTAGTGCCATTTACCTTGTTAAATCTGTCTATTCATTTGATTTTTATAGCTAATTTGCGCTGGGAGTCCCTCTGGCTTGGTGTGGTCTTCCTGTTTGGGGTGACGGTGGATTCAGTACTTTTTCATCTGGGGATATTACAGAATCGGAGTGGTAGTCTCTGGCCGCCTATATGGTTGATCTGTTTGTGGCTGAACTTTGCCATGACACTTCGTTACAGCTTAGTGTTTTTACAGCGCAAATTATGGTTGGCTGTATTGCTGGGTGGTTTTTTTGGACCTTTTAGTTACTATACGGGTGCCCTACTGAATGGCACGGTTAAGTTGCACCAGCCGCTTTGGCAATCTCTATTGCTGCTGTCGCTGCTTTGGGCTCTCATGTTGCTGGGTTTTGCCAGATTGGCACGTGCTATTAAATAGGTATTCAAGAATCCAGCAAACCAGGATGTTAAGAATAGTTGAATAGAGTGAAGCATGTTTGAGCTATTGACTGTCCTGGCGATTGAAAGTTTTCTTCCAGTAGAGTTCTTGATAGAGCCGTCTTAGCCATTGTCAGTTTTTTTAAATTGCTCATTTCAATTTGATACAGCTGACTGAATGGCCATAGTTTTCCGATTTTTCTTTTCTGGGTAACTGGCGCCAACTTCCACCAAGGGCTAAACCTAAAGTAGAAATGCGTGACAACACCGCTATCTCTTGGCACTAGCTGTAAGGGGTGTTTGATGAATACTGGTATTACTGCTGCCGCTGGAATTTGTATGGCTCTACTGATTGGGTGCGCCGCTCAGCCGGAGCAGGTGCCCGGTGCCGGGGGAATCGTGATTGATACCTGGGGGGTCAATATGAATCAGTATCAAATCGATCTTTCAGAATGTAAGGGCATTGCCTATTCCACTTATAGCGACCAAGGTCGTCGCGGCTTAGTTGGCGCAGCCGGAGGGGCGGTAGTGGGTGGCACGCTAGGGGCCATTGTCGGAGATAGTGGTCGTGCGGCAGCCGCGGGTGCTGGCGCCGGTGCTCTGGTGGGGGGGCTTTCCGGTGCGGGTGGTGCCGGAGCTGAGGCTAACCAGATTATTAAGAACTGTCTTCGCGGTCGCGGCTATCGTGTACTGAACTGACTTCCCCTCCAGGGACCGGTCGAGGTTTCTCGTAGGTCCTTTGATATTCGGCAACCTCACAGGACTTGTCTTGGGCCGGGTGATCCCCGGCTTTTTTTTTGTGGCTGCGCTGCCCGGTTATCTTTGTTGCTCGAAGCGCAAGATAGTGGACCACACGTTGGGAGTATTCTATGTCCAGTAACAATACTATCAATGCTTATGCAGTAATGGAGGCCGGTGGTCCATTTCAGCTGCACCAGATTAAGCTTGGTGCGCTAGGTGCAACGGAGGTAGAGCTGGATGTGCTCTACTGTGGTGTCTGCCACAGCGATCTGAGCATGATTGAGGATGAGTGGGGTAGATCGAAGTACCCTATGGTGGCTGGACATGAAGTGATTGGGCGCGTCACCGCTACGGGAGAGCAAGCCAGTCATTTCAAACCAGGCATGATCGTCGGCCTGGGCTGGAATTCCGGCTACTGTGAAACCTGCCATTCCTGCCGACTGGGTAACCATAACCTTTGCACTGAAGCACGTTTTACCATCCTGACTAACGGCGGCTTTGCTGATAAGGTCCGTGCCGATATGTGCAGTCTGGTGGTTATTCCAGAAGGTATTGACCTTGTTTCTGCCGGACCATTGTTATGTGGTGGAATTACGGTGTTTAATCCCTTGGTTCAGTTCAATATAAAACCCACCGATAAAGTAGCAGTCATTGGTATTGGGGGATTAGGGCACTTGGCATTGATGTTCCTGAATGCATGGGGCTGTGAAGTCACAGCTTTTACCTCAAGCGAGCACAAGAAAAAGGAAGCTCTCGCCCTTGGTGCCCATGATACTTTGAATTCGCGAGATCCCAGTGAAATCAAATCGGCGTCCATGAGTTTTGACTTCATTATTTCCACCGTTAATGTCAATTTAGAGTGGGATCTCTATTTACAGGCATTGAAGCCAAAAGGGCAGCTGCATTTTGTTGGTGCTATTGTCAACCCTATTCAGTTCAGCCTTTTTCCGATGATCCGTGGTCAGCGCTCAATTTCTGCCTCACCCGTAGGCAGCCCGGCTACGATGGAAACCATGCTCGACTTCGTTGCTCATCACAAAATCAGCCCCCAGGTAGAGATTTATCCTATGAGCCAAATAGAGGAGGCATTCAAACATTTGAAGTCGGGGAAATCTAAATACCGGATTGTATTATCCAGAAAAGAATAAAAGTTTATTAAATGCGGGGGGAGAATAATACAATTCACTCGGGAATGCATGAGATATGAATGTCAATTGCGAGTGCATAGGGAATTATTCACAGCGTGTCGTGAGAGACGTGTATGTTTTACTTCCGACCCGGTAGTAAGGCGAGGTTAAGAATTTAAAGCTGATTCTACTGCTGTGGCAATAGCAAGGAGCTCCAGATCTTCATCTGGCCGACCATCTAACTCAAGCCCTACAGGCAGCCCTGAATCGGTGCCTCCAATGGGGATGGTTATTCCTGGGGCGCTACAAACCGATGTGGAAGCAAGGTTACGGAGATAGAGCGATAGAGTTGGTATTTTGATTCCATTGAGAGTGATAAATTCAGATGATGTCAAAAGTGGTTGCGCTTCAATGGGTGCTGTAGGGAAAATGACAGCGTCAACTCCGTGCCGCCGCACTATGTTTAGGTATTCCTGCTGTATTTCAGTTAACTCCCCTAAAGCCCATCTGTATTTTTTCTCTGATGGAGCATTTTTCCCCAATACGGATTCTTGATATACCGCTTTTACATCAGTACTGGCAATTTTATCTACTAGGTCTTCAAGGCTGGTGTCAGGTTGAAACTTCGCTAGAAAAGTGGTCATTGCAGACTTCATTTGATAGAACCCAATTGGAAACCCCACTTCAAAAGCAGCATTGACAACATTAGACAAATCTATACTAACCAACGTTGCCCCAGCTCTAACTAGTCGATTCTGGGCTTGCAGAAACGCAGAGCTAACTCTGGAGGAAAGCTCATCTGAGTGTGGACGTGCTACGCCTAATCGCAATCCTGTGATCTTTTTATCTTGGGGCATGCAGTTGCTGCCCATCAACTTATAAAGATAGGCAGTGTCCGCCACGCTCTGCGACATCGGGCCCACTACATCAAAGGTCGGCACAGAGGGGACAACACCTTCCTGATCCAAGCTTTGGGTTGTTGGGCGAAAGCCAACAATACCAGTTAAAGCAGCCGGCAGCCTGACGGAGCCAGCGGTATCCGTGCCCAAGCCTGCTGGTACTATACCTGCTGCAATGGCGGAAGCGGTGCCACCAGATGACCCCCCTGGAAAACATGCTAGATCCTTGGGGTTTCTTACGGCGCCAAATGCTGTATTATTTGATGTCACTCCAAATGCCAATTCATGCATATTGGATTTTCCGATAATAATCGCGTTGGCTTCAACAAGTTGTTCAACAACTGGGGCTGAGCTTCTGGCAATGAAATCAATACCTGGTGTGCCGGCAGTAGTTCGCATACCTTCAACGTTAATATTGTCTTTGATAACCAAAGGGATGCCACATAAAGGCCCTGTGTCTTGCTTTGTAGCTACTAAGTCATCTACTTTCTGTGCAGCAGCTAGCGCACACTCTTTATCTATTGTGATAAAAGCATTTAGTGCCTTATTAGTGGCAGCTTTATCAAGAGACTCTTCGATCAACGAGGTTGCTGTCGAATCTCCGGTGCGAACCTTTTCTGCTAGCTCAATGATCGAACATGGCATACTGTCAACCAAACGTTAAATAAGTTAACCCTGATATTAGTGCACTGGATTGTGACTTGGTGACATATTTGTGCTGCGTAAGCGAATGTCGTGGCAAAAGAAAATTAATGGGAGTTTTAGCTGAGCTCTTTTCAAAGTAATGATAATAAGTAGGAATAAGGATATGGGATTAGATATTGAGTTGCTATTGTTCGATCTTGGAGGGGTGCTTATAGAGCTAAATGACTCCCCCCTGCCCACATACCATCCTCAGCTATCTGACTGGTTACTATCTGAAACGGTAAGAAAATTTGAAGTTGGGCTTATTTCTTCAGAGGAGTTTGCATGTGCGGTTAAGAAAGATCTACTTCTGGAGCAGTCTGTCGAGGATATTATTTCTCACTTTAAAGCCTGGCCAAAAGGCTTTTATCCGGGAGCAATTGATCTGTTAAATAGGCTAAAAGCAAACTGCAAGATTTCTGCGCTAACGAATACTAATGAAATACATTGGTCGAGAATAACTGAGGAGTTTCAAGCACCTTGTTATTTTGATTCTATCATTGCTTCTCATCAAGTCGGAATGGCAAAACCAGATGTAAGATTCTTCCAGTATGCGATTGAGAAATTTGCTATCCATCCTAATAAAATTATGTTCATGGACGACAATATAGAAAATGTTGCTGCTGCCAGCAGAGTAGGAATTAATTCGTATTTAACTCGTGGATTTTTGGAAGTTGTCGCCTTGCTATCTAAAGTTGACCTATCCTTAGCATGATGACTCATCAAAAGAGAGTTTTGTTATTTATTGATTTTCTTGAATGGTGTTCCTTTCTTGTTGATTTTGGCCGTTCTGAAAGTCAGAGTTATCACGGAATTACTCAGAGGTTCTTAAAGCCTACAAGGGGCACTGCGGCTCATATCTTTTATCTCGATATGAAATATCAGGCTCCAAAACTGAACAATGATGTGTGGGTTGTATACACCGGCTTGTGCCCAGCGAGATAGGGCAGAAAAGAAAAAAGCGGGCGTTGGCCCGCTTTCACCATTTCAAATAATTACTGCCCCAAGCTGAACAATTGTGTATTGCCGCCGGTAGCGACTGTATTGATGGTTTTTGTCTTCTCTGTTGCGAAGCGGAACAGGTAGTGGGGCCCACCCGCTTTGAAGCCGGTGCCGGAAAGGCCTTGGCCGCCGAATGGGTTTACTCCTACTACTGCGCCTACCATATCCCGGTTTACGTAGCAGTTGCCAACGTTTACACGTTTGAATACTGCATCGGCGCGGCCTTCGATACGGGAGTGCAGGCCGAAGGTGAGGCCGTAACCGGTAGCGTTGATGCGGCGGATTACGTCTTCCAGTTCTTCGGCTTTAAAGCGCACTACGTGCAGGAAGGGGCCGAAGACCTCACGCTTGAGTACAGAGAAATCTTCGATTTCCACTACCTGTGGGCCGAAGAAGGTGCCTTTGCCTGGTTTTTTGTCTTTGTCGAAAGTAAACAGTGGCTTCCCTTCTTTATCCATACGTTCGCGGTGCGCTTCAAGTAAATTTAGGGCTTTTCCGTCGATCACCGGACCGATATCGGTAGCCAGCTTGCCGGGGTCGCCCAAGGTAAGCTCTTCACAGGCGCCTTTCAACATGTTGAGCAAGTTGTCTGCGATCACATCCTGTACGCAGAGAATGCGCAATGCGGAGCAGCGCTGGCCGGCGCTGAGGAAGGCAGATTGGATGACGTCATCCACGACCTGCTCGGGCAGGGCGGTGGAATCTACGATCATCACATTTTGGCCGCCGGTTTCAGCGATCAGCGGAACAATCGGACCCTCTTTCTCAGCCAACTGCTGATTGATCAGCCGCGCAGTTTCTGTGGAACCAGTGAAAGCTACACCCCCCAGGCGAGGATCTTCAATCAGTAGTTTACCCACGGCTGCGCCAGTGCCGGTAATCAGGTGCAGTACTTTAGCCGGTACACCTGCGTCGAGCATCAGGCGCACAGCGTGGGCTGCGATAATTGGAGTCTGCTCAGCAGGTTTTGCCAGTACGGTATTACCGGCGGCGAGAGCCGCCACCACTTGGCCGGTGAAAATAGCCAGCGGAAAGTTCCATGGGCTGATGGCGACGAACACACCTCGTCCACCAAGGTACAATTGGTTTTGCTCACCGGTAGGTCCCGGGAGTTCTGTGGGTTCGCTGAAGTGTTGGCGTGCGGCGTTAGCGTAATAGCGGCAGAAGTCTACTGCCTCACGCACTTCACTGATGCCATCGTTGAGCGTGCGGCCAGCTTCCAGGCAGATAATGGCCGCCAGTTCGTTGGCTTTCTTTTCGTAGAAGTCGGCGATTCTATCGAGAATAGTGGCACGCTCGTTGCCGCCAAGGCGGTCCCAGCCAATCTGTGCTTCGATGGCTGAGGCGTAAGCTTGTTCGATCAGGTGTTTATCAGTGTTTGCGGTGTGGCCAATGACCTCGCCATTAGCTGGGTTGTAAACCGGCTCTTCCGCTTTGCCCATAACGCCATTGACGATGGGGCCACCGAGGAAGTGCTTGCCGCGTTGTTTGGCCAGCTCTTCGAGCAGGGGGCCGACGGCCTGAGGGTCGCTCAATTCAATGCCGTGTGAGTTTTTTCTTGGCAGGGCCTCTGCGCCCATATAGATATTCTCCGGTACTGGGATTTGTGGGTGGCGGTATGGATTGCAGGCTTCACTCAGGTCGAGAGTGTCCTGTACCAGTGACTCAATAGGGGTTTCCTCATCCATGAAACGGTTGACGAATGAGCTGTTGGCGCCATTTTCAAGTAGGCGGCGTACCAGGTAGGGGAGTAGATCGCGGTGGGCACCCACTGGAGCGTAAACCCTTATGGGTACGCGCTTTCCGTGTACGGCCTCAATTTGCGCGTAGAGCAGATGGCCCATGCCGTGCAGGCGCTGGAATTCAAAATCGGTCCGCTCGCCGGCAAGCTCCAAAATCAAGCCCACGGTGTAGGCGTTGTGGGTAGCGAACTGTGGGTAGATGGCATTACCAGCATCCAGCAATTTTTTTGCACAGATCTGGTAAGACAAGTCTGTGTGGCACTTGCGAGTGTAAACCGGATAGTCGGTGAGGCCCATTTGTTGGGAGTGCTTGATCTCACTGTCCCAGTAGGCGCCTTTTACCAGTCGTACCATCAGTTTACGGCCGGTATCACGGCCGAGTGCAATCAGCCAGTCGGCTACGTGAGGGGCACGTTTCTGGTAGGCCTGCAGAACAAAGCCAAGACCTTGCCAGTCTTTTATCTCTGGGTCGCGGGCCAGGGCCTCGAAAATATCCAGAGAGATATCCAGGCGATCCACTTCTTCCGCGTCGATATTCAAGCCCATATCATACTTGGCAGCAGCCACACACAAGCGCTTCACCTGTGGCAGTAATTCGCCCATAACGCGTTCGCGCTGCAAGACGCTGTAGCGCGGATGCAGTGCAGAGAGTTTGATAGAAATACCGTTTGCCTCGACAACATCACGCTTGGTGTTGTCTTTGCCGATAGCTTCAATAGCCATCATATAGGCATCGAAATAGCGCTGGGCATCCGCCATTGTACGCGCGCCTTCGCCGAGCATATCGAACGAGAAGCGGGTGCCGGGCAAGTTTTCCTTGGGGCCGCGCTTCAGCGCTTCCTCTATGGTGCGGCCCAACACATACTGGCCGCCCATGATTTTCATGGCCTGCATCATAGAGGTGCGCACCATAGGTTCGCCGATACGGCTAATGAGGCGCTTCATCCAGTGGGAGGGCTGCTCGGTAATATCCGGGTCCAGTTCGACTACGCTGCCAGTGAGCATTAAACCCCAGGTAGAGGCATTTACGAACAGTGAATCAGACTGGCCACGATGGCTGGACCAGTTGCCGGAATGCACTTTCTCAGCAATAAGTTTGTCGGCAGTATCGGCATCGGGGACCCTAAGTAGAGACTCCGCCAGGCACATTAGGGCCACGCCCTCCTTATTGGAAAGGCCGAATTGCTGCAGGAAGGCATCCAGAGTGCCACGCTTGCTGCGCTGCTGCCGGGAATGGCGAACCAACTCGCGCGAGGTGTTCAGGATCTTCTTACGCAGGGCGTCACTGGGGCGCGGGGCGGCCAGGAGCTCACTGACGCATTGGTTTTCGTCGGCGTGTAAATACTCGCGTGCCCGCTCTCGGGCACTTTGTAGGTCTCCGGCGAAGTTTGTCGACATATCGTCTCCCAAGCTCTATATCTAGGGTCAGAATAAAAAACCGGATTATGTGCGAAAGTGCTTAGAATTAATCGCCATTTTGACGCCGGTTGTGGTTAAATATCACGCCTAATTGCGTGATTGCCAGTAGGGTATTTTGTAATGTCTCGACAGTTGGAAGATCTCGATCGTATCGATCGCCAAATACTGCGAATCCTGCAACGCCATGGACGACTGCCAAACGTAGAGTTGGCACGCCGGGTTAACCTCAGTCCCACTCCGTGCTTGGAGCGGGTCAAGCGCCTTGAGCGAGAGGGGTTTATTCGCGACTATGTAGCGTTGCTGGACCCGCTCAAGGTTCATGCCGGCTTGGTGGTGTATATCCAGGTGACCCTGACCAATACCGCCACGGAAGCCCTGGAAGCCTTTAACCAACATGTGTCTGGCCTGGAGGAAGTGCAGGAGTGCCATATGGTGGCCGGTGGCTTTGACTACCTTGTGAAGATTCGTATAAAGGATATGCTCGGATACCGCCGTTTTCTTGGAGAGAAGCTGGCTTCTGTGCCGGGTGTTCGCGAAACCCACACCTATGTGGTGATGGAGGAAGTTAAGACGGATACCGCTGTAGCGGTGCCTGACCCCGAGCCTAAGACCAAATCCACCCGGCGTTAAGTCGGGTGGGTGTCCAATGTTAATAGGACGCGCGCCTTTGAGCAGAAAATCAACCGATTAGATCGCCAAGGTATATGAAAGAGTGACTGCTCAATGGTGTGGCATCCAGCATATGCCCCAGGCCGGGGCGTAAACTCAATTGCCTTCTCTGCAGGACTATGTTTGTTATTGATTGCGGATTTCACTGTGGAATTGCGCGAATTGGCAATCATTGTCGATCGAGATTTTATTATCCTCGGTAGAATTTGGCGGGCGGTACCCTGTGCCGCCTAACCGGATCGCGATAACGATAAAGTAGGTACTATATGGATTTTTCACTGAGCGAAGAGCAGCAGATGATCCAGGAAGCTGCACGGCAGTTTGCCGAGAGCGAACTGAAGCCCATAGCTGCGGAACTTGATAAAACTGGCAATCGCCCCCTGATGCTGGAAAAACTTAAAGAGCTGGCCGAGCTGGGGTTTATGGGGATCAATGTCGACCCCAATTACGGTGGCACCGGCGCTGGTACTATCGCTTTCAGCCTGGCGATTACTGAACTCGCTCGTGGCTGTGCTTCTACTGCGACCACGACTTCTGTTACCAATATGGTGGCTGAAGTAATTCAGGCCGTTGGTAATGAAGAGCAGCGGCAAAAATACCTTCCAAAAATTTGTAGTGGTGAATATGCGGCAGGTTCTTTCTGTCTCACTGAGCCTGGTTCAGGCTCCGATGCAGCGGCTATGCGCACCCGCGCGATAATGGAAGGTGATGAATATGTATTGAACGGCAGCAAGCTGTTTATCAGTAGCGCTGAGTTTGCTGGTATCTTTGTTGTCTGGGCGATAACAGACCCAGACGCGGCAAAGGGCAAGGGCATTTCCTGCTTCTTGGTGGAGGCTGGGACCCCGGGCTTGATCATTGGTAAGGCCGAAGAAAAGATGGGACAGAAAGCCTCAGTCACCAATGAAGTCTCTTTCGACAACTGTCGCATACCAGCTGGCAATATGCTGGGAGAGGAAAACCGTGGCTTCCGTATTGCCGCCGGTGAATTGGCCGGTGGGCGTATCGGTATCGGTTCCCTGGCGCTGGGGATTGGCCTGGAAGCGATGGACTGTGCCCGTGCATATATGCATGAGCGTGAGCAATTCGGCAAGAAACTAGCCCAGTTCCAAGGTTTACAGTGGCAACTGGCCGATAAGTACACAGAGTTAGAAGGCGCACGCCTCTTGCTGTTGCAGGCGGCTTGGCAGAAAGATGCCGGCATGGCTTTCGGTCCCGCCGCCTCCATGGGCAAGCTATTTGCCACTGAGAAAGCCAATGAGGCCTGTTACCTAGCGTTGCAGATTCATGGTGGGGTAGGGTATACGCGCGAATATCCGTTGGAACGCATGAGTCGTGATGTGCGCATTACTACCATCTACGAAGGTACCAGCGAGATTCAGCGCCTGATTATCGCACGTCACCTGCTCGACGTGCGCTGATTTGGTGAGATAATTCTCAGTCCCTGGCCATGTATTGAAAGCGGGGCCAGGGGCTGATTTGCGTTTGCAAATCTGTCATTTTGTCCTCTCGCTTTCGAATCCCCCAACCCGCCCGCCTAATTCTTCCTATTCTCTAGTGAGGAATTCTGTCCCTGTTTTCCCAAAAGTTTCATTGAACACTTGTCCGCTGTGTAGTGTCGGCAGTTCTTGGGGTGTTATTAATTTCGGGTGAAAAAATGTATGCTAATCATGGGATCATGGCGGTTATTTTAAGCCACCTGGTTCTCGTCTTGTCGTTGCAGTTTCCTCTGATTTCTTCGGCCGATCCACCGAATCCGGCGAGTGTAGCTACCAAAAAGTTCAACCAGGAGGTTCTAACAGAGCTGTCATTTGATAATCGCCAGGATTTTGAAAATGTCAAACGTGGATTTATCGCGCCACTTCCCGACAATGGCGTTATCAAGGATGAGAAAGGACAGCCTGTCTGGAACCTTGGAGCCTTTCAATTTGCTCGGGACAGGGTTGCTCCGGATACCGCTAACCCAAGCCTGTGGCGCCAACTCCAGCTGATATCTGAAGGCGGCCTCTATGAGGTGATTCCGCGTATCTACCAAGTGCGCAGCGCCGATCTCTCAAATATCACATTTATTGAAGGGGATACCGGGGTTATTGTAATGGACCCCTTAATCTCGATGGAAACAGCAAAGGTAGCACTGGGACTATATCGGAAGCATCGAGGCAGGAAGCCAGTGCTTGCGGTTATTTATACACACAGCCATGTGGATCATTACGGTGGTGTACGTGGAGTGGTGGATGAGGAAGATGTAAAATCTGGAAAAGTTAAAATCTTTGCTCCTAAAGACTTTCTGGTTGAGGCAGTCAGTGAAAATGTTTTTGCTGGCAACCATATGGCGCGCCGCGCCAGCTTTATGTACGGTAATTTAATCCCTAAAGATCCTAAAGGAACCCTGGGGGCTGGGTTAGGCCTGGAGACCTCCACAGGTACCGTCACCTTAATTGAGCCCACCGATACTATTACAAAAACAGGCGAGATTCGTACTATTGATGGCCTGAGTTTTGAATTTCTGATGGCTCCTGGTTCTGAAGCCCCGGCGGAAATGCATTTCTATATTCCAGAGCTGAAGGCGGTAACCGCGGCTGAAAATGCCACTCATACGCTGCATAATCTCTATACACTGCGCGGCGCCAAGGTGCGCAATGCGCGAGACTGGTCGCGCTATCTCAATGAAACTATACAGCGTTGGGGAGACAAGGCGGAAGTACTGTTTGCCCCCCACCATTGGCCAACCTGGGGGCAAGAGAATGTTGTCAACCATTTGAAAAAACAGCGGGACCTTTACAAGTATCTGAACGATCAAACCCTACGTTTGGCCAACCACGGCTATAACATGGTGCAGACCGCAGAAATGATGAAATTGCCTCCGGAGCTGTCCCAGTACTGGGCTAATCGCGGCTACTACGGTAGTGTCAATCATGATACCCGCGCTGTGTGGAATTATTATCTCGGTTTTTTTGATGGTAATCCCGCACGCCTCTACCCCATGCCACCCACCGCCGCTGGCAAAAAGTATGTGCAATATATGGGGGGCTCGGCCAATATCATTAGGTTGGCGAAAAAAGACTACGACGCTGGCGAGTACCGTTGGGTTGCAGAAGTGTTGGATAAACTGGTTTCAGCGGAGCCCAATAACAGGGCGGCGAGAAAATTGTTAGCCGATGCCTTGGAGCAAATGGGCTATCAGCAGGAGAATGGCACCTGGAGAAATTTCTTCCTGAGTGGTGCCAAGGAGCTACGCGATGGTATTGAGCGGTTTCCGGTGTCGTTGACCGCCAGCGCCGACACTATCCGGAGTATGCCCACTGAGCTAATTTTTGATTACCTGGGGATTCGTTTAAACGGGCCGAGAGCAACCGGTAAGCAGATCTCTATCAATATCACCCTCCCTGATGTCAATGAGCAGTATTCTCTGATCCTTGAAAATGCCGTGTTGAACTATGGTTCCCCAGTTGAGGACCCACATTCTACGATCAACATCAAGCGCACCGACTTAAACGATATTATTCTCGGTAGCGCTACAATCCAGGAAAAAATGGACGATGGCTCGATAAAAATAGTGGGGGATGTGGGGCAGCTAAAAATGCTGCTCTCTCTAATGGATCGGTTTGACTTCTGGTGGAATCTGGTCACTCCGGAGCCTATGGAAAAAATTTCTACCGGAGACTTCTGATGAGCAGTCCGCGACCGGCTTTAGTTGCAATGAAAAAAGCAGGTGTTGACAAATATGTGCAGTTTCTTCACTCGGGTTCACACTGATAAATTAATGATTGAGCGGGGGGGGCGGTAGGCAAAACCGTGGAGCGGACCCCTACGAGTACCTGCTGATCGGGCAAAATCCACAGCTATTATTTGACGACCTGGAGAATCTGACAGATTTGAAACTGAATATTTCCAGAGAAAATATTAGAATTTCGGGTATTGGTGAGTATTTTCTACATGAGGGAGACCTAGAGTTTTTGCGGAAAGTGGATATCTTCGGCCTTTAAATTATGTAATATTAGTTTTTTTGGTGTCAGGTTTAATAAACCTAACTTATAATAATTTCAGTCAGTATCTTGGATGTCATAGCCGGCAAATTGGATCTCGTTGTGAACTGGGTCTGCGCGATTGTTTTTGGGTTCAGGGAGCAAGTCAAAGAATAGGAAAGGGTCTTCGATAGGGTTATTAAGTAATATCTTTGAGTCTTCCTCATAATTGTTTAAGAGGCGCCAGGGATATTTGTTCCCCTGTCTGGGCAATATATGATTTCCCCTTTGTACATAACCTGAGTTTAGGGCACTCATTACGGAAGTTGTTTCGGCGCAGCCCTCAGTGTCAGTTGCGAGGCAAACCTGATAATCATGCTTGTCCATATGCTTTATAAGCCGGCAAATATAGCGAGCCGCGATGTCTGCTTTCAAAGTCCATGGAGCATTTGTATACCCAAAAATCCAGGACATATTGGGGACGTCTTCTATTAGTACTGCCTTATAGGTTAGTTTTTGACTAATGGGAGTCAATGCACCATCAACATACAGTTGAATGCCGCCAAGCATTTGTAGATTGAGGCCGGTTGCCGTAACGATGATATCCGCTTCCAGCTTTTTACCTGATTTCAAATGAATGCCCGTCTCAGTAAATGTTTCAATATGCTCGGTTTCTATGGAAACCTTGCCAGACTTGATGGCCTTAAACAGGTCATTATTGGGCACGGCGCAGAGGCGCTGGGCCCAGGGGTTGTAGTCGGGGCTGAAATGACGCATGTCGAAATCGGCCGGCAAGCTTTTGCGAATACCACGTAGGAATAACCTGCGCATTAAGCTGGGCCAGCGCTTGGAAGCCTTAAAGAGCCAACGTTGTAACTTGATATTACGCTAGCGTGCAAAGTTAAAAACCCAGGCTCTTGGTAAGAGCTTCAGAAGCGTGAATGAAATTTTGTCAAATTCAGGTACAGATATCATGTAGCTGGGTGAACGCTGCAGCATGGTGATATGTTTGGCGTCATCTGCCATGGCTGGCACTAGTGTGACCGCTGTGGCACCACTGCCGATAATGACAATGGTTTTATCGCGGTAGTCCAGGTTTTCAGGCCAGTGTTGAGGATGAATATACATCCCCTGAAAACGCTTTGCTCCCGGGAACTCCGGTAGGTACCCTTGACGGTAATCATAATAACCCGTGCAGGAAATCAAAAAATTGCAGCTATAGTGGCGGGGCTCTTCGGTTTCTAAATTTTTTCCCTCAATAAACCAGCGTTTTTCCTCACTGTCCTAGTTGGCCTTATGCAAGTCTACGTCGAAGTGAATGTGCTTGGTAATGGCATACTCTTCGGCGGTATCCTTGATGTATTGCCTGATGGAGGGGCCATCGGCCAGCACCTTGAGCCCCGACCAAGGACGGAAGCTGAAGCCAAAGCTGAATATATCTGAATCGGAGCGTATTCCTGGGTAGCGGAATAAATCCCAGGTTCCACCAATTTGCTGTCGCCGTTCAAGAATTGCAAAGCGTTTGTTAGGACACTCGCGCCTGAGGTGGCAAGCTACGCCAATGCCAGAGAGGCCAGCACCGATAATCAATATATCAAAATGAAGTGGCTTCAAAATCATTGCCTGTCCGGTTTATAGGGCTCTATAGACTGCGTGGAACCGGGGCAGATTTATTGCTACATTGCGACAAAAACTATCATGAGGCGCCAATGTGCGCATTGGAGGAGCATTGGGTAGCGTGATACGGGCCAGTGTTCTCACAGGATATGGCGAGCTGGTCAAGGACTTGGGTGGCGATGCCCAGTCTTATCTCTCTGAATTTAATATGCCCCTGGATATTGGTGTATCTGACGCCCGCTTGCTTCCCCACCCAGATGTAGCGCGATTGCTTGAGGTCTCTGCCCAGCGCCTGGGATGTGTAGATCTTGGGCTTCGCTTGGCTTCTTGCCAGGGCGTTGATAGGTTGGGGGGGATTGCGCTGATTGCCTGTAATTCTACCTCCCCAAGGGAGGCTGTCGAGGCAATAGCGAAGTTTATGCCCTTGCATAGTACCGCTACTCAGCTACGCCTGGAGTCGGTAGCTGGGGCTACCTGCGTACGACTGGTATTCGATTTGATTGATCCAGCGCTATCCTATTTTGCCCAGATTCATGAACAGACCCTGGGTAATGCGTTGGCGATGTTGCGCATGCTGATGGGTGTGGATGCTATACCCCAGCGGGTACTATTGCCCCACAGTGCGCTTTCTGATGAACGCTGCTATCAACAGTATTTTGCCTGCCCAGTTGAGTTCCAGTCTGGCTACTGTGCTATGGAGTTTCCTTCAAGTCTACTGGACCGCCTTCTACCATCGGTCGATCCGATTACCAAGCGCTTGGCCTCAAGTTACCTGGGGCAACAGTTTGTTTCCACAAGAGCCTCCTTAGGGACGCAAGTAAGAAAGTTATTACGGCAGTTGTTGCCTACAGGCAAGTATCAGGTCGCGGTGGTTGCATCGCACCTCAGCTTGCACCCACGAACACTTCAGAGGCGGTTAGCTGCGGAAAATCTTCGCTTTGATAGACTACTGGATATTGTGCGTCGGGAGCTGGCTGCAGAGTACCTGTCTGATACCACTCTTACCTTGGAGCAGGTTACCGGTTTACTAGGTTATGCAGAGCAGAGTACCTTCCAGCATTCTTGTAGGCGCTGGTTCTCAGATACTCCCCGTAATCACCGCTGTAAATTAACTCGTGCGGACCTTTTCGAGGGAACTTGTTCAGTTAATCCGGATTAATACTCTGTGGGTTCCACCTCTCCGGGGCGCCAAGTCTTTTCCAGCCACGGGCCTAAGGGGCCATAGAGACGCAGGATAACGAAGAAGCCCTTGTCCGGCACGGTTTCCAGCCAGTTTTTCTCAAAGCCTTTCGGCGCTTCGGGCCCGAAGTAAATATCGTAAGATCCATCAGGGTTTCTTTTTATACCCTTGCTTTGGCTGCTGACGGAGGGAAATTCCTGGCTTGTCTGTAGCTGGGAGCGGGTCTGGCTGTCATAAATATTAACCGCCCAGAATGCATTTACCGGGACATCAGGGGGTAGATGTAGCTTGTACTTCTTGGAGCCATCGAAGGGTTCCTTGTTTTCATCTACAAAGGCAATGGCGTAGTCGGACCCCTTGCCTGGCTCAATCGCAGTCATCGCCGGGCTAACACCAGTATAAGGGTAAAAATAACTGACACGGGCATCGCTGTCGATTGTCTTGCCATCCGGTCCATTAAAGAAAATATTCTTGCCGGGAAAGGCCATTACCCAGGCACTGTCTGTGCCTGGATAGATCTTGACGTCGGACAAAGATTTGTCGGTGCGGGGGTACCATACGATGGATCGGGCGATGCCATTGCCAATCGCAACCGCATCTGTAAGGATTTTGGTCATGCGCTCATTGGGGCTAAAAGCCTTGCCCTTCTCAATACCGATTGAGGCAAAAAGGCCTCGGGTTTCTGGGTTGAGCATTCCTATCCACTCATACTGAATAACCTCATTGAGATGTTTGTAGAACTTGTAGTTACTGGGGTGGATTGTGTTGAAAGCTTTCCCGGAAGCGCTGATAAACACCATCCTCGGTGGATGATTTTTTTTGGACAGAGGATAAATCCTCAGGTTGTCCTTCACATTTTGTACTGCCTCGTCCAGTGCTTGGTTACCGGGGGAGCGCATAAACACCCAAACCCGGTAAGAGCGGGGGTATACCGGAAAGTAACCGAAGGGAAGGTTGCCTTTAAAGTCTGGGGGGAGAACCAAGTATTTCCCGCCTCGGCCTTTATCCGGACCGGAATTGCCTATGGCTTCCGCGTAGCGAAACCAGGCATCGTTAAAGGCCCCCATTACTGTTGGAGGGGCATGGAGTACAGTAGGGCCATCTCTCTTTAGGTCGAGGAAGGCAAGAGTATAGATGGTAGATGTATTGCCAGTCAGGAACAGAGATTCTGAGTTCATTAGCCGGTCGAATATCAACACTTCATTGGCTGACTTGGCGCCTAGCTCGCGGCCCCCTTTCATTAGTGCATGTACCGACGCGCCCTGGATACCTTTCAAAAAACTGTCTACTGCGCGCATATGATCCAAGTAGTCGTATAGTTTTTCTGCAGTTTCCGGGTAAGGCGCACCGTCGCGAAACTTTAATAAACCAATACTACTCTCCACCTCATCCGGCGTACTGATGGATTCCACTGTATCTGGACCTATATCGGCGCGAGTATGTCCGGTGAGCAACCCAATTAACAGAAATAGAGAAAATACTGCCTGCAGCACAGCTAGGCCGGGAAAGGGAGACGTTCTAAGAGGCGCTATTGGCCAGCCGTTCAATGTCTGTACCTCCTTTGTAAAAAATGCCCCTAGTATGGGGAAGTGACAAGAAAGGCAAAAAATCCCAGATTTTCATTTGTTACTTTTTGGCATGCCGGAGCTTTTTGGGCCCAAGAGGAGCCCTGCGCTGACACACACAACGGAAAGTTTGGCTATTTCATAGTAGTCGCTTCCCTTGATGGGCTCTTTATAAATCCATTGATCGGGACATTATTTCCAATAAGGGAAAAATAATTGTGCCTGACGCCTTAAGCCAGATTCTTTGGGCACTTAAGTGAACTATGAGAAAAAGTAAATGGGAGGGTGGGAGTGGAATTCACTATGCGACTAAGCGGTCGCGAGCGAGGGAATAATTATAATTTGGAAGCTGGATAAGAAATTACTTGAGAGTAAGTTAAGTACTGGCTGTTGTAAAATGTCATTGTCGTGACCTATTTTGTCAATTTACATATTGGAACCTATTCCAACTTTTCAAAGTTGATGATGAAAAATTATTGGATTAATTTATGTGAATAGTAAATAAATTTCATTTAGAAGTGGCTGTTTTGTCGCTTTATGCCAGGCTCAGAAAATTAATTTCAATCAAAGTGACCGTTCTAAAATTCTTTTTTTGAGGTGATGTATGTTCGCTTGTCACAGAAAGTCAATGTAAAAAAATATAACAGTTTTTGATTTTTCTTGATTTCAGGCGCCTGAATAAAAACTCCATCACAGGAATTCAAGATAGTGCTTGTCATTATGGAGAGCTAACTCTATAAAATGCCCGTCCCATTTAGGTGGTTCCCGTTGTTCAAAAAGAAAAACGAGGAAACCATAGTTTAAAAAAATTAGAATAATTAATTGGACTAAGAATGTTCTCGCTTGCCGACCTGTTCGATAAGGTTTTAGCTAAATCTTGGCATGGAAGCTTGGAAAGCCTGACCGGAGAAAAATTGACCGCCTCGCAATGTGAAGAGGCCCTGGACCTGTTAAAACAGGAGAGTCTAGGTCTCTCTAACGGGGATAGGATTGTTGTCAGAGCCCATAACGATATTTTTACTGTAGCCGTTATGCTAGCCGCTTGGCGACTTGGACTTGCCGTAGTACCAGTTAAAGGTGATGCGAGTGAAGCTGCGGTGCAATCTGTAGCTTCAGACTGTAATGCGAAGGTGATTTTCAAGGATGGTGATGTTGTTTCTCTGGAGACTTATCGTTCTGAGCAGAAACGTATCGAGTTCTGCGTACCTCCCAGGGTTACCGGGGTTGATTTAGCACTGATTATTTATACTTCTGGTAGCACGGGCAGGCCAAAAGGAATAATGCTCACTCATCAGAATGTTCTGACCTCACTGGAGTCAATCACCCAATACCTGCGCTTAACTGAGCAGGACAGGATTCTCTGTCTCTCACCCCTATCTTTTGACTACGGTCTTTACCAAGTGCTATTTGCCCTCTACAAAGAGTGCACGACTGTCCTCTATGATAAGTCCTTTAATCCAATTCATGCGTTAAAGGCACTTTCTGAGAATAAAATCACGATCTTACCGATCGTTCCTGCCATGGGGGCAGCATTAGTAAAACTGGTTTCTCTGGTGAAGCCGGATCTCTCTCTGCTGAAAAGTATCACCAATACCGGCGGTCATTTATCTGAGTATGTGATTCGGGCCTGGAAAGAGTACTGTTCGCAACTCAACATTTTTTCAATGTATGGACTTACTGAGTGTAAGCGGGCCATGTACCTGGAGCCCGAGCTTTGGGAGGAGAAAATGGGGTCGGTTGGGAAGCCAATTCCCGGCCTGGATGCGCGAATTTTTCAATATGACAGCGATGCAGATAGCTATCGCGAAGTAGCAGAAAACGAAGTCGGTGAGTTATATGTACGTGGCTCGGCGGTAATGCAGGCTTATTACGACCCGAATGCCCAGGGCGGTGCGACTATTGTGCATGGCCTGTATCGAGATGATAACTGGCTGGCGACAGGTGATTTGTTCAGCAGGGATAATGAAGGGTTTTATTATTTCAAGGGGCGTTCCAAAGACCTGATCAAACAGGCAGGATTCTGCCTATTTCCCAAGGACTTGGAAAACCTTATTGATACGTGTCCATTGGTACACCTAAGTGTTGTGATGGGTTCAAAAGACAAATTTCAAAGTGAAATTGCTGTTTGCGTTGTAGAGCTAAATGAAAATACGCAGGACAGCCAACAAAAGTTTAAGGTGTGGTTAAAAGAAAACCTGGATGCTGACTATGCCCCTCGGGAAATAAAATTTGCTGAGACCATCCAGTTGACTGCAAATAGTAAGGTAGATAGAAAATTGCTGCAGCAAGAACTCCAAACTTGAGCTAGATTTTCTATCTTTAGCTATTTTTAGTGGAATAACAATAAAAGCGCTGAGACCTGTTGATTGTTAATAGGACTGAAACATAAGCGCATTATAAGAATGACATTGAATTTCTTTAGGGGATACCATGAACGCTTCCTTGGAAAAGCTTGTTGCCCAGCTTGACCAAAATAGACAACAATTTTCAACGCCTTGTTACGTATATTCGATTGAAGATGTTGCTAATAATTATCGCAAGCTAAAGGAAAAATTGGGTACATCCCTGATTTACTCGTTGAAGGCAAACAGTTGCCTCGATCTCATTGTACGCTGTGGGCATATTTTTGAGGACGGTATCGAGATCGCCTCTGTGGGGGAATTGAATCTTCTACCGAGAGGTGAGAGTCCCCGTTACATCAACAACCCTTCAGCGGACAAAAGCTTTATTCGGGCCGCCATAGCCAGTAAGTGTACTCTGGTAGTAGATAACCTTTTCCAATTGGAAATTATCAGAGAGTTTCAGGGCAAGAGGCCGATCAAGCCCCTGATATTGCGCCTGAATCCAAGCACACTCGATCAGTTTGTAGAGCCTCCAGCTGGAACCCGGAAAGATCACTTTGGTTTAAGTTGGAAAGACGCAATTCGAGCTCTTGAAACCTGTAAGGAGCATGGCCTGGATGTTGCTGGCTTCCATGTTTTCCGTGGCTCATATAGTTTTGCCAAGCTTGCTAACTCTACTGCGCAAGCTGCACTAAAAATTGTTGAGATATTTGAGGATTCTCTAGGTTACCCGCTCTCGCTTGTGAACCTTGGAGGTGGCTTCAATTCGAACTGGGAAAATGAGAATTTTGATTTTGACCAATATCGAAGTCTTCTTTCAGAATTTCCATCCCATATCAATATTACCCATGAAAGCGGGCGGGCCATTATGGAGTCTGCCGGCTACTTTGTTACTGAAGTGCGCTATGTGAAATCGATAGAAGGGCGCCGTTACGGTGTTTGTAACGGGGGGATGGCCCAGAATTTTCTATTGGCCAAAACGGAAAGCGCTTTCAAGCGATTCTCCCAACCCCTGATTTTACGCGAAGGCAGTGTAGTTAAACCCGAGGAAGAGGCCGGTAGCTGCTTTTTGGTCGGTACATCCTGTAATAAGGAGGATGTGATCGGTGAGGTTAAAGGGTTTGACGTAAAGCCTGGAGATCTGGCTATTTTTAGTCATTGTGGTGCTTATAACGCGAGCTATACCGTCGCTCCTTTCCTAAGCCTGCCGTCCGCTAAATCCTACCTGATGGAGTAGTTCATGGAATTGCAATCTATTGCTGGCGGCTTTGTCGCTGACCAGCTCGCATCGATTTCGCCTGTTCCTGCGACCTTTCAGAGCCTGCTGGAGCGGGCCTGCATGCGCTTGTTTGATGCCTCGATGATTATTGAAGACCCGCTTACTGAATTGGCTCCGCTTAGGGAGCCCTCAGTAAAGCAGCCTTTAGAGCAGTTTGAGCAGACCTACGTAATTGATCAGATTATTGATAGGGTGCGGGATGAAGGGCTTTCAGAGCATTTCCATGAAATGATCGGACTTTTTGGCTCCATTATGATGAGCCTAACTGCCACAGATGAGCAATTAGCGCAGGTGAACCATTGGGTAGAGGGGGGGATTTTTGGCCACTTCTTAATGACAGACCCCGGTGGGCCTAGCCTGCAAAGTTGGAAGACTGAGCTTGAGGATAGGGACGAGGGCTTGGTACTCAATGTTAATAAGATGCATGGTATTGAAGCCCAGAAACTTGGGTTTGCCATGGTTGTAGCGAAACAGGCTGCGCGTCCATTTCCAATCACGGTGATGTTGCCCCCTGATCTTTGTGCTGAATTAAAACAGTTACCCGTTGGAGAGCCTTTCCTGGATGGCAAGCTGCAGCTTGGTAATTGTCGAGGCAGTGTGCAAGTCTCTAAAGATATGTTGCTCAGCAAGGGGGGGCTGGGCAGTGTTAACCGTTTCCTTACTCTAGTTCGCCCTCGTTTTGTAAAGTCCCTGATGCACTTTGTACTGTGGTTAAAAAATCAGGGAGAGGTAGAGCTCTCAGATACAGATCAGGGAAATATTGAATACCTCATTTACCTGTGCAACGAGCAGACTTCGGCAACGATCTTTTCAATGCACAGTGTAAACAGGGTATTAGCGACTAAGTTTGCCAGTAATGAACTACTTCTGGATTTAGTGGCGTCTGGCAAGGTTAAAAATAAGGCTCGCCAGCGTGACTTGTTGGCATTTACCAAAATGGAAGGAAGCTCCTACCGCTGCTTTTTCGAGATCTATAGCAAGGCGAAAGGGCACCGGGTATGAGTTTGTATTTGACGTCTGCCGCTTTCACTCCTATCGAAAGTATTACTTTTTCATCGAGCGGAAGTCTCCGTAGCGCTTTTGCCCACGTCAGTGAAATTCTCTTTGAGCAGAGTACTCGTGTACTTGGAGCAATTTCCCCGGATATAAGGAAAGAGATCGGCCGTCACTTTCTTTGCTCAACAATGATCGAATTACCCTTTACAACAGGCGCTATTGCTGAGAGTGATTTGAATGTTGTGGGAAAAGAGCAGTATGTCCCTGTGACCAGTTTTGTGAATACTTATGAATGCGCTTCGTGGGGCTATAGCCTTCGTTATTATTTAAAGCAGAACCCTAATGCCCGTTATGTCATGGTCAGTATTCTGGATGCCAATGTACTGGACTTAAGTTTTTGGCAGAGTAATGAAAACTGGGGAAATAGCGGATTTGGGCTTTGTACTTTGCTGTTGGAAGTGGAATCATTTGAAAAAAAGGATATCACTGCTAGCTGTGCTGTTACTTATAACACCACACCGGAGTTTGCTACGATTATCCGAAAAATGGCAACTGGTAGGGATGATCTCATATTATCATTGCCATTCTTCCCAGAAAATATTCGTCAAATTTTTACCAAATTGCTCAATGGTTTCGAGCAACTGCCCGATTTACATGGCAGGTGGGGTCACTGTTTTGGTAGTGATCCCTGGTTGAATATTGTCTGTCACGGCGTCAATGGTGATTTTCAGCAGCCAAAAAAAATACTGGCCTGTTCTATTGCATTAAATGGCTACTATTGTACCGCCGAGGTGTGTGTTGACCAGCAGAGCACCTTTTATCTGTCGGAGGCAGTATGAGTAAATTGATAGAAATTACTGCTACGCTGGTTCGTAATCCATACCCAGATCTACCTAAGCTCTGTGCAGCCAGGACTTTGCCCTTACATAGGGAAGAAGATTTTGAAGCGATATCTATTCTTCCGGTAAATAGCAACCCGATGATGCAGAACTATGCCGAGCACTATCGTTTGATCGTCGAGTTGCTCGGTTGTATTAAGAGTTTTGAAGCCAAGATTGATACGTGCCTGCTTAGGATGCAAATGCCTGCAGGTGGGCGCATGCCTAAAGAGTTTCTCGATGAGAAGGTCTTGATGTTACAGGATGTACGCGCTGAAGAGGCATTCCTTCAACGTGAGGGAAAGCCATATATTGCTATTGAAGACACACTCCCTCGGCATCCATTAGAGTCGGGGAATAATAAAATCCAAATTCGAATTGCCTGCGAGCAGAACCATTCCGATTTATATTGGAATTTAGTGGAAGGGATTTCAACCAAATTAAAAGCCGTTGGATTTGATGCTGTAGAAACGACTGTCAAGGACAGGACCGCGTAGACATGTATATCAAAAGCCTGTGGTTGGACAATAAAGGGGAGACGGAGCAGCTATTACAATCGCTGAATCAGTATCTGGATGGTTTTGCTGAACTTCCTGAACTTATCTATATCGTGTCTGCCGGGGAGGCGAATGTACTGCTCGAGCAGCGCGTAATGCAGTTTATTACGAAGCTGGAAGAGTCCGCCCACAATATTCTTTTCGTAGGTAGTGCTTGTACCAGCTTTCATGCTGCGATCCTTAGTTATTCACGGCGAGCTGAAGCTGATGCGTTGATTATCAACCTGGAGGTTGGTAAAGAACGTCAGCAGGAATGCCTGGATTCCCTGGGCATAGGCGTGAAAGCAGGACAAGATGGCCTCAGTGTAATTACCGGTGTAGCAGTCACCTGGATTACCAGAAAATATCACGAGCAGAGCATCTGTCAGATTTCAAGTTGTGACATTTTATCGCAGTCCCCGTCATTGACTGGCGCACACGAGCTGGTAAAGAGCCTGAAGCGAATCATGTCCGTCAATTTCGATGATGCGAGTCAGGTAGTTTCCTTTGATATTGAATCCAAGTGGGCCAAAGGATTATTGAAAGGATTCTCTGGCACAGAAAGGTCAACCTGGCTGCCGAGTATTGAAAAGGATGGCCTACATTATTTGAGTATCAAACCGCTAGCTGAGATTAGAAAGTACTTTCTTGAGAAAAAACTTGAGAATCTTTGGCTGATAACACTCGGTGGTGGTGGTAGAGCAGGATGTATAAAGGTAGTGAGTCCCGCAATCGACCGAGCTAGATTGCTTTCCAGATTGGTCCATACCGAGACGCTGTCTTTGGAAGATGCCTTTTCCGATTTTAGTACGGCGCAGCATATCGGAGACACGTTAGGGCAGGATTACCTTCCACATGTACGTGAAGCCTTGAGTTACCCCAAAAGAAAGTATCGGGGAAGGCACAATCAAATATTTCACTGGGTGCTAAATTCTGGCAGCTGGCGATCCCTTTTAGAGAATCAAGGAGCCAAACATGGGTAGAAATATCTACAAGGCTGATTTAAGGGAATTCAAATTCCTGATTGAAGACCAGTTTCACCAAGCCCGAACCCTGTTTGAGCACCCGCTATATAAAAATTGTACGCCAGAAATATTGGATGATATTTTGTTGCGTGGAAAGCAGTTTTCCTATCAAGTCTTAGGGCCAGGTTACCAGGAAGCTGATGAACAAAGTTGCCACCTTGTAGATGGCAAGGTTCAACTCCCCAGTGCCTTTCCTGAAATGTGGAAACGTTTCAAGGAGGAGTGGGGGAATATGGCTGCTGTGGATGGGGCACAGGATACCAGTCTGCCGCCTTTCGTTATGCAGATGCTCCTGGAAATGTTTATGGGCGCCAACCCCAGTTTTATGACATATGGAGGTTTCTGCCTGCCATCCGCCACTTTGGTAGAAAAGTACGGTAGTGATATCCAAAAGGCGCTCTTCAAGGACAAGCTGGCAACCTCCGAGTGGACTTCCTGTCTTTGCTTGACTGAACCTCAGGCTGGCAGCGACGTTTCCCTGGTGGAAACCAAAGCTACTCGCCAGGAAGATGGCACTTACTTACTAAGTGGTGAAAAATATCTGATCAGCGCCGGTATGCATGATCTCACAGGTAACACCATTTATTTTGTAATGGGCAGAGGAGAGAAAAGCGGATCAGGTACCTATGGGTTATCTTGCTTTATAGTGCCCAAATATTGGGTAGAAGAGGATGGCAGCCTGGGAGCTTTCAATCACGTGGAGTGTATATCCCTGGCTGATAAAATGGGTTTTAAAGGCTGCGCCAATACCCATCTGACTTTTGGCAAAAATGGCCAATGTCGGGCTTATTTGTTAGGCGACAGAGAGAATGTCGGCCTACTACAGTTTCTCACCCTGATGAACCAGGCCAGGATAAGTACCGGTGTTTATGCACTGGGGATGGCTTCCTCTGCTTATTACAATGCGCTGGCCTATGCCAGTAAGCGTCTTCAAGGCAAACGGTTCCATGAGAGTTTCAGCTCAACTGCCAGCCGTGTAGATATTGTCGAGCATGTGGATGTTCAGCGCATGTTGCTGGAGATGAAATCAAAGGTGGAAGGTTGTCGTGCGCTGATTGCCAAGTTGACCCTTTCGGAAAGTCTTCTGAAAACTTTTGCCGGTGATGCCGACAGAAAAGCGGAGATAGCCCACCATCAGGGTTTGGTAAATCTACTTACTCCAGTTGTTAAGGCCTATATCAGTGATCAGGCCTGGAGAATCTGCGAGCTGGCGATTCAAACTTGTGGTGGCCAGGGTTACTTGAAAGGTTTGGGTATTGAGCAGTATGCCCGAGATATCAAAGTGCTGGCTATCTGGGAGGGCACCAACTATATCCAGAGCCAGGACCTTATTCGAGACAAGCTTGGCTTGGGCAATTCCAGCAAGCTTTTTCAGGTGTATAAGACTGAAATCGACGCATTTATTGGCAGGGCGGCAGACTTCCCACAATTCGAGGGGGAGTTTGATCATCTGAAGCAGTCCTTTGAACACTTGGAGGTAGCCCTTAAGGCTGTTCATGTCTGGGTCCGGACCAAAGAGATGTTCAAAATCCCAGCGTACAGTACACGTATCCTGCACATGATGGGGGATATTACCCTGGCTTGGTTATTACTCGAAGCCGCCTGTGCAGCCTCCAGCAAATTGAGTAAAGAAGATTCAGATAAAGCTTTTTACGAGTCAAAGATACTTAGTGCCAAGTTCTTTATTCGCAATGAGTTGCCCAGAAGCAGGTATACGCTGGAGGTAATTCAAGACCCTGACTCTTTCTGTGGGGTCGACTCGCCGGTTTGGGTCTCACTGCTCAGTGATGTGGAGTAAGTGTAATGAATGCAGTCGAACAATTAGAAAAAGAATACGACGTTGTCATTATTGGTGGCGGTTGGGCCGGCTTGTCCCTTGCGCGCCAGTTAAGGCGAGGCAGTAAGGAAATCTCAATCCTTGTTGTAGAGGCCAGCAAGGAGTTTCGGGGGAAAGTTGGTGAAGCCACCGTCGAAATGACAGGCCACTATTTTATGAAGCAACTGGGGTTGGTAAACTACCTATACCGTAATCACTTACCTAAAAATGGTCTGCGTTTCTTTTATGACAAGCCTGATCACAGCTTGTCGCTCACAGAAATGAGTGAGCATGGGACTACCAGCATTCCACCGCATCCGGCTTTCCAACTGGATCGGGCCCGCTTGGAAGAAGATCTAGTGGGGATGAATCGCGCAGATGGTATTGAAGTTGTCATGGGGGTGAAGGCCAAGGCACTCAATATAGAACCAGCAGATAAACGACACTCTGTGCTGGTGTCTGCCGGGGATTACAGTTCGGAAATTTCTACACATTGGTTAGTGGACTGTAGTGGTCGAAACCGATTCACCAAAAAGCATAAAAAACTAACCCGGCAGGAAAATGTGCCTAAACACTTTTCTGCTTGGGGGCGTTTCATGAATATCCAGGATATAGATTCCATGGGTGATGAGGCTTGGAGAAAACGGGCGTTTGGCCGTTTCCTCTCTACCAATCACTTTGCAGGGGATGGCTATTGGGTATGGTTTATCCCCTTGAGTGGTGGCTACACCAGTGTTGGAATCGTTGGAGAAAAGGCTAAATTTGAGAAACCACCTACTAAGCGCGATAGCTTCCTGAATTTCCTGGCGGAATATCGTGCGATTGCGGAGTTGTTGGAGGGTGCGGAGCTTGTGGATTTCGAGGCCTGGGGCCAGCTAGCTTATCGTGCGGACGAATTTATTTTTCCAGATCGTTGGGCAACTTCCGGCTTTGCTTCTATGTTCCTGGACCCGCTATTTAGTGGGGGGGGCGATATGATCGCCCTGTTCAATGATCATATTTCCAAGTACATTCTTATGGATCTTTGTGAATCTGACAGAGATAAAGCTCAGGAAGTACTGGATCATCAGTTACCGGTTGCCAACCAAACAGTAAAAGAGTTTTACCAGGGACTTTATGCACATGTGGCTAATGTGTATCCGGTCATTGACTCCGCCGAACTGTGCTCGCCGCTACTGGCTTACAATACCGCGGCCTATTTCTTGGAAATAGCCTGGGATTATATGTCTGGAAATTACCTTGACCAGGAATACTGGCAACGCAAGAGCTACCTGCGTCGCGGCTACATGGCTCTTGAATTAATACTGCAAAAGCAGCTGATAGATACCGCTGAAGTACTCAAGTCCGAGGGGCGCTACTACCGCCGAAATGATGAAGGCTTTTTCGAATCTGGAGCCGATCATTATAAGTATTTTGTTTACTTGATGGGTACCAGTGGCAAAGATGGGTGGCGTATTGATTTAAGGGTCAAACTCTGGGTGGAGATGTTCCTTAAAGTAATCGAAGCCAGGTTGGATCTACCGATGCTTGCCAGTAGAATGGTTGTGCAGCAAAGTATTTTATTGCCGGACCTTTTGGAGAGGCCCAACCTGAATATTGGGGACAAAGATTGGCTCCTGAATAAAATCTCAGACAAATTATCCGAAATGCTCTCCGAAGAAACCGAGTTCCCGGTTCAGGCTAAGATTAATGAAGATGCCTTTCACACTGATATGGTGAAAGTTGTGGACCCCTCAGGTGATCTCACTGAAGTTGAGCTTGAAAAGCTTTTTAAGAAAGCCAAGGCACTCTGGGGGCAAACTCAGGAATATATAGCCATGCCGGGTATGGTGCCTGTATTTTTGGCATTTGCTCGTAGCCAGCCTGATAGCATTATGGATTCAGTAATAGACCAGAGGAAAATGCTGGGTATGGATCGAGAAGTCTCTGAAATTAATGTTGTGGAGGCGGTGTGATTCAGGAGTTTTTTAAGGCCAGGGATGGTAAGAGCCTGGCATTTCGCTGGTTACCAGCGGATGATACTGAGACTGCACTAATTTGTATGCACGGTAGTACTTTTAGTAGCCAGTGGTATCTGATGTTTGGGCGCCTGTTGCACAGGCAGGGGATGACCATTTGTCTACCCGACTGGCGTGGTCATGGCAAAAGTGAAGGCCGTCCAGGTGACCTGGACTATCCAGATCAATTACAAGACGATCTGCATGATTTAATTAATCACCTGAAACAGCGCGGAGTACGTTGTATTATTTTGGGGGGGCACAGTGCAGGTTCTCTTGCGTCCTTAAGATACCTTGGGATATATGGTACCCAGGACATAGTGGGTTTCTTCGCTATTGCTCCACCATTAACCCAGGCAGAGGAAACCAGGAAGTACGATATTGCTACCTCAGGCCTTGAGTACTTTATCCGTTACTTCCGCAAGAGAAGACATGCACGGCCGATGGCGGGACCGGAGCAACAAAATTTGCCTAAAATAAATCTGTGGAAGTATTGGCTGGCAATGCTCTTTCCTGTTTTCAGGCGGATGGCTGTGCTGAGCTTTCCTCCAGTGGGGTCGGATGCCGGTAACCAGGGTAGAGTTCTTGATTGTAGCTTTAATCTCCTGAGCGCTTATACAATCAAAAGATATACGGATCTGTTTGCCAGTCTGGATATTCCGTGCCACATCACAGTCGGTGAGCATGATGAGGTGGTCGACGCTCATATCCTGTATACAGTGATGAACTGGTATATATCTCCCCAGGTTGAGTCTTGTCTGACCGAGATTCCAAAAGCCACACATATGTCAGCCATTTCGGCATCGGCCAAACCACTTTCCAGTTGGTTGGATAAAGTAGTTGAGCGTCAGCTGGAGGCAAGCCTGTGAAGCAAATGGTTTATGATATTCCGGGCGTGGAATCCGTAACTCTGGCAGTGGGAGCAGAGCTTTCCCTACTTAATTTATATCCTGCTAAATACAAAAAGTCAGAAGCTATTCCACTTGTAGATCATGACTCTGTGATTCAGCGAAGCGATCGCAATAGCTTTCATATCAAGCTTGGCAAATCATTCAGTTTGCCCCTTTATCACTTCCTCTTTAATGAACAGTTATATATGGGAAGAAGTCTATCTTCTTTTATATCGGTGGGTGCCGATAAAGTTGATCCTCACTATTTAATCGAGCTGGAATACTTTGGTTTTCCGACAGAGCGAAAAAGCCTGCTGAAGAATGTCCATATGCTTTTTCCTGGCGATGAAGTGATGATTAAAGCGGAAGAGCTTATTTGGCTGGATGAAACCTTGCCGGAGCAACCGGGTTTACATGCGACTTTGGTGAAACCTCAAGCAAAAGGGGGTGTAGTTTACAACCTTCTGCCCAAAGTGGCTGCGGACCTGTTTTCTCCTTTCGATCATGTGTTTTTTGTTGAAATCTCACAACAACTACAAGCCAATAAAGATTCGGTGCTCGAAATATCCAAAGATAGTCTGCCGAAAAATTTTGGGCTTAATAAAGAAAGGGCTGATGTCTTCAATGGAGCTCACAAGTCTAACGTAGTTGAGGGGGTTGATCTAAAAGAATACACCGATCAGATCAATGACTTAATCAAGTCAAGCTGGGAAGCTTCGGGAAGTAAAGAGTCCGTAGGTTGCTATCTGGCAGAGCAGTTTTACTATCCATTTATTCTGTTCCAGCTCAATACATTAGCTGCTGGAACTGGTAAGGAAATCAGGATTGTTGAATCAGCAAATCAGGAAAACAGCGTAGCGCCGGTATTTTCTTTGGACGATGCCCCAATAGTAAATGTCTATGAATCATTTCAGAGGGTGTTCTTTTACGGTAACAAGTGGCTTTCTCGCGTATGGTTTTTTATTCCACCCATGATTAGTGCCAAGATTATTAAACGGCAACAGAGATATTCCGGCGGTGAACAGCATATATGTATATATGCCCTTACTCTGGATTATTTGTTGCGATTCTATCCCTTAAAAGTTGGTAATGTTATTGGAGATTAGGTATGTCTACAGCAGTCGTAGAGAGCAAAGTACAGGAGCTCTGTGAGCAGATAGCTCTTATGCTGAATGTTGATTCTGTTGATGCGGATACTCCCATCGCAGAGCTTGGTGTTGATTCACTCAATATTGTTGAAGTGATACTAATTTGTGAACAGCTTTATCCTGGAGTTATGAGTCCTGAAAATCTGGTGTTTGATGAACACACCACTCTTAAAGAAATGGATAACCAATTACTTGAGAATTCTGTCGAGATGTAAATCTCTTTTAGGGGGTAGCCCATGTTTAAGAAAGTGCTAACAATTCTAATAAGCAGCCTTTTTATCGGAAATATTGTTGCCTGGTTTTCAGGGGCAGCTCCCATAGATTTCAAAAAGGTCGCTTATAGCGAATCAGAAACTGAGCAGTTGCAGTTCCTTAAGACAGAGCTTGAACAGGATCATTCTGACACAGAGCTGATGCTGCAGCTTGGTCAACTGTACAGCTATCACAATGAAATAGATCGAGCAGATGAGTTATTGAGCCTTGCTTACCAGCAAGACCCTGACAATATGCTAGTCAAGGCTGCCTACTTCTCTAATGACGGGAAGCTGGCCGGAGCCATGTTTGATCCCGTTATGGGGATCTACAAGCTCTATCGGCTGCGTTATGCGATGAGCCAAGTGGATGCGGCCGCAGTACAGGCGAACTCTGATTTTAATGTACGCTTGGTTCGTTTACTGACCTTCTCTTTTGTTGGTGAGATCAGCGGCCACTTTGATCGGGTCTTCGAAGATGAAGACTGGTTTAATGCGGTAATTGATGAAGACCCTGCGGCTTTACCTGCTGAGGTCAGGCAGCTGGTATATCTCGCTCTTGCCAATGCCTATTGGGTTAAGGGGCAGGAAGATAGTTCCGAGTTTAGTATAGCCTCTGACTATTTTCAGAAGGCAGAAAGTCTGGCTGACTGCCCCTCGACACTGCAGGATGCTTGCAAGCAATTAAGTCAAATGGTTGTAACCCTGGGCAAAGCCTAATGCTGGTTGAACTTAATAATGTATCTAAACGCTATGCGATGGGTGATGTTTGGGTGGATGCGCTCAAAGAAATCACTCTTTCCCTGGATAAAGGCGAATTTTTAGCTGTTAAAGGCCCGAGTGGCAGTGGAAAGAGCACCTTGCTGAATATTTTGTCTGCACTTGATCAGTGCGATTCCGGCACCGTTCAGGTAGGGGGGGTTAATGTCGGGGCGTTGGGCGAGCACAAGCGCTCTAGGTTCCGCAACCGGCATATTGGCATCGTGTTTCAGTCCTTTAACCTGATACCGGTACTGACCGCTTTGGAAAATGTGATGTATCCGCTGACTCTCAGGGGGGTGAAAGATGCAAAGCCGCGGGCTTTACAGGCACTGAAAGATGTCGGTCTAGAAAAGCAGGTTAATCAGAGGCCTACACAACTGTCTGGTGGGCAGATGCAACGGGTAGCCATAGCCCGGGCGATTGTTACACGGCCCGATATTGTGCTGGCTGACGAGCCTACTGCAAATCTGGACTCAAAAACCTCTGAAAATATTATGGCGTTGATACAGAAACTGAATAAGGAGCAGGGTGTCACCTTCGTTATATCCACACACGATAATTATGTTACCAGCCTGGCTTCCAGAGTTATTACTATTCTGGATGGAAAATTAGTGGGAGATAGCCTTGCTAAAAACAGGCAGGCCAATAAATATTCAGAAACTGTTCTTGATGAATCGGGGGTAGAGGTATGAAGTTATTTGCTCAGCAATATGTTCCGAGATTTTTTGTTGTCTTTTTTATTTTAGCCAGCCATCTATCAAAAGTATGGGCTGAAGAATATATACCACCCACTGAGATTCCCCCTGAGAATAGTGAACGGGCTTCACTGATAGCTGAATTAAATGAAAATTCCACCCCGGAACAAAAAAAAGTTGCCTACTTAGCTGAGCTGGCATTGCTCACTTCCTCGGCCGATACACAAGTGGCGCAAGTGGAATTGCTGGAAGGGAAGATCACTCAATTGCTGAAGTCACAGGATAATGATTCAGAACTAAGTGCCGCCCTGGGTTCAGCGATCTCGTTTCGATCCAGTTTTTATACAGACCAGCTGGCAAAACTTTCCTTATTCTCAAGAAGGGGAAATCGCATTATGGATAGAGCTGTTAAACAAGCCCCCTTTGACTTGGGTGCCCGGTTACAGCGCGGCATCAGCTGTGCAAATATGCCGGCGTTCCTTCGTCGAGCCCGCTATGCGGTTGAAGACCTAGAACTGGTTCAGCAACAAATAGGTGGGAAATATGGCGAAGAGTTCAATGCATTTGTCGAGTTCTACCTGGCGCAGGCCTATAGCCGTAATAAGCAGGCAGAGAAGGCCCGAAGCCTCTGGACAAAGCTGGCGGGCTCTGAAACCAATTGGGCGCAAAAGTCTCGCCAGGCGCTGGAGAAGTTGTAACCATGACTCTCGGTTGGAAAGTAGCACTGTTAAATATCCTGAGAAATGGACGGCGTAGTCTGATTACTCTGGCAGCAGTTGTATTTGGTTGCACGAGCCTGATTGTATTTGGTGGCTTTGTGCAATCTATGTACGATGGTATGCGCGAAAGCATGATTCGTTCGCAGTTAGGTCATATCCAGATTTATGCAGAGGGGTTCGATCAGTATGGTAAGGCTGAACCAGAGAAATACCTTATCTCCTCTGCTGACTTAGTACAGATTAGCGATGTAATTAAAGAGCAAAGCCAGGCTTTGGTGGTGGCTCCACGACTAAATTTTAATGGGCTTCTCAGTGATGGAAAACAGTCTATAGCGATAACGGGGGTTGGTATCGATGCGGAGAAAGAAGTTCTGCTTTCCTCCGCTATTCATATTGTTGCAGGAGAGGACCTGTTTCCTGAAGATGCGGCTGCTGCGCACCTTGGAGAGGGGCTGCTTAATTCACTAGATGCCGAAATAGGGGACTATTTAACCTTGTTGGCTAGCACCCAGGATGGGGCGATCAATGCGGTGGATATCCAAATTGCTGGAGTGATTAGTACTGGTGTAAAAGAGCTGGATGATCGTCTACTCCGCGTCAATTTACCTCTTGCCCAGGAGTTGCTCTATACCTCAGATGTAACCAGGCTGGTTGTCCTTTTGGAAGATACCAAAATGACCGACAAAGTCGTTGGTGATTTGCAAAGGATATTTCAACAGCAGGGTCTAAAATTGGAAATAAAGAGTTGGTGGGATCTGGCTGGTTATTATCACCAGGTCGTCGGGCTATTCAATGGTGTCTTTGGTTTTATTACAGTTATTGTATTGGTAATTGTGGCTTTAAGTATCTCCAACACCATGCTGATGGCAGTGATGGAGCGCACTCGCGAGATTGGTACTATTCGAGCCATGGGGGGAACCCCCACCCAGGTGGTCGGGTTAATTCTTCTGGAATCCGTATTCCTGGGTATTATCGGTAGTCTTTTAGGTCTACTTGTAGGCGTTCTGGCTGCTAAAGGCATCACCTATGCGGAGTGGATGATGCCGCGCCCACCGGGTAGTACCCAAGATTACCCTATCCGGGTATTTGTAGTTTCTGAAATTTTAATCAAAACCTTTGTCTTGGGATTTTTCATCTCTTTGGTTTCCAGTATTTATCCTGCCGTGAAAGCATCCAGAATACCTGTAGTGAATGCACTGAGGTTTACCTGATGTTAATGCGAGCTACCCAGTGACGTGAGGCTTAGAAAGAGTATTGTGATGGAAAAATATCGCTTTGGTTTTTGGATTGTGTTTTTGCTTGTTTTCAGTCTATCGTCAAAAGCTGAAGTGACAGCGGAATACCTGGTAAATCGACTGGATGAGGTCAGGGGCTATAGGGATCAAGGATTTGTATTCGATATCATTAATATCAGCTACAAAAAAGATAAAGAGCCCCGAACAAATACGCTCAGTGTTAAAGTCTTCAATGACAAATCCCTGATTCGTTTCGAGTCACCCGCCCGAGAAAGGGGCCGGGCAATGTTGAAAGAAGATTCCAATATGTGGCTCTATATTCCGGGGACTCGACGTATTATCCGAATAGCGCCATCGCAGCGTTTAATTGGGGAGACCAGCAATGGGGATGTAGTGGGCACTAACTTCTCCAGGGACTATGGGGCAAAAATTGTTGGAGAGGAATCAGTTGAAGGGCGGGAGTACTGGTTGTTGGAGTTAACCTCGACTGCCTCTGGCGTAGCATATGCCAAAGTAAAGGTATGGATGGCAAAAGCTGACGGCCATCAACCGTTAAAAAGTGAGTTTTATTCCCGTTCCGACCGCCTCTTGAAAACAGCATTTTACAAGGAGTACAAAAAATACTTCGGCGAATTGAAAGTACACAAGCTTTTGTTGGTTGATGCACTGATGCAGGATAACTATACCTGGATGAAGTTTGATAACTACCAGCTTGAAGAGCTAGATCCGGCTATTTTTCAAAAGGCTTCTCTGGGTAGGTTGAATTAAAAGAAGTAAAGATCATGGCAAATCCTAGCTTGGTCCGGCAAAAGCTGGCTATTTTTTTGTGTATTGCTTCACTTCCTCCCTTAGTCATTGCACAGGAGTATGAAGATCCGTTTTCAACCGAATCTTCTGAAGCCAATCTGGCGGGTGAGCTCGGTAGTGATATGTTGGAAAATTCTGCTTCATGGAACTTTGATGTCTCTGCTATTGCCTACCACCAGCAAAATGGTGTTAGAGACGATCAATACTTTAATCCTGGCGGGTTGGTTTTTCGTGAGAGGGAGTCTCAACTGGCATTGGATTTAAGTGGTCAGTTTTCTACCGGTTCATATTTTTCCACTTATACACGTTTAGCTCTCGTAGGGGACTATCGAGTAGATGAATCAGGAGACGCTTCTGATGAGTTCAGCCACTACTTATTAGAAGGTTATTTATCCTCCTATTCCTCTAGTCGACGATTTGGAGTGAATGTTGGGCGTATGAAGCCGCAGTGGAGCAATGGCTACAACTGGTCACCCGCAAATTTACTCAAGCCCGTTTATGATCGCCCCAACCTGGATACCGATGACCTGACCCAACAACAAGGGTGGGATATGGTTCATCTGGATTTTCGCTACGGGGATTGGAATACGGGTTTCTACTTTGCAGAAGTGGAAGATACTTTGGACCGAAATCTGGAGCTTCCATTTGGCGATAGTGATTATCAGTATGCGTTGGTTTTCAACCGAGAGGGGGACCTGGATACTCGTCTGGTATTACACCAGCTAGAAGGTGGGGATATTAATGTTGCCCTCGGATTAAGTGCACTAGCTGACGATAATATCACTCTAAGGTTTGAGGGTGCCTGGGAGCACCAGCGGGAGCTAGCACTGGCAGGTGATATGCAATACGCCGATCTGCAGGATCGCGGTTACTTGAAAGCGGTTCTGGGCACTCAAGTAAGCTTAAATGATGGTTGGGATATTACGGCAGAATATCTGTATAACGAACATGGTTATAAAGCGGAAGAGTGGGATCAGGTGATTGAGCAAATAGATTTAGCTAAGCTGAATCTCACTCAGTCAGGCTTTTCCCTGGCAAGCTCACAATCAACAGAGGCGCACACAGCTTTTAATTTCCTGATTGATAGCTTTGGCTTGTTATCTGTGGGGCAGCTACGACGGGAATATCTGTTTTTTATGTGGGGGAATACACGTGTAGAGCGTAAATTTCAATATCGTCAAAGTATCCAATACAATATTGACGATCAGAGTCAATACCATAATCTGGAATTTATCCAGAATTGGACTGAACATTTCAGTACAAGGCTTCAGGCTCAAGTATTTTCTGGCTGTGATAGCTGTGAATTTGGCCTGATTCCCAGTGAGTACCTGCTTCGTTTCAGTTTTTATTTTGATTTTTAGGTTTTATCAATACTTTCTACAATTGTAGAGCGCTAGAGGTGCGAATCTACAGAGATTGGACCACAGGAGCGCCGCTTTTTTGCAGGTCTAGGTTGTTACTTAGTGTCGAGAAAGTATCATCTTATTTACAGGCATTCCATAGAGTACTGGCCACTCACACGGAAAGACTATCCTAAGTATTGAATTAAAAATCCCCATTAACTAACTTCCGGCACATTCTTATAGGTTCAAAATTGGCGATTGTGCCGATTTTTGAGTCCGGAGGGTTCCCCTGATACGAATAGAAGGCAAACGACAAATACTGCTATTGCGAGATACGCATTTACCGTGAAAGCCCTAACGATGCCACTTAAGAGATCCGGTGACATTGCGATAATTGTGGTATTTATTCCCAGTCCCAGAGTCCCTCCAGCAACCTGAAACATATAAAGAATTCCAGCAGACAAGCTCGATCGTGAAGGGTCGACTATGGTTATGGCGATTGTAGTAATCGTTGAATAGAAAATGCCAATACCTGCTCCAAGTAGTGTCAGCCCAGGAGTCAAGGAAAATATATCTGTATCTTTATTGAAGTCGGATAGCATAAACATGCCTGCGCATATTAATGCAACACCCAGTGATACAATTACCTTAGGGGATAGCCTTTCATATAGGATTCCAGATAAGTAGGACCCAATACTAAACGCAATCAGCATCGGCAATAGTCCGATACCAGATAGCGTCGCGGAATAACCATGTATTTTGTTTAGAGCTTGTGGTATATAAAATATGGGAGCAAAAAAGACTACGGATATCATCAAAGTAGCAAGGCTAGCCGTAAAAAGTCTGTAGTTTTGGGCGATATCTCGAGGTATTAAAGCATTGTCACTAGCCTTGTGTTCAACAATTATAAAAATACCTATAAACAAGAAAGATAATGTCATTAAAGCGACGATTAAAGGGTGTCTAAATCCAATATCCACGCTGAGGTCTAATGCTAATAATAGGCTAAATATTGAGATGGATAGCGTGAGTACACCTGCGTAATTGATGCCTCTATTTTCGCCTTGTGGCCTATCATCTGCCACAAATTTCCAGCCCAATAGGCAGGCTATTGCAGCTTCAATTGGATTAAGGAAAAAAGTTAAGCGCCAGCTGGCCAGGTCAGTAATTACTCCTCCAATTAGCGGACCTATAGTTAATCCGACGCCGGAGACTGCCATTATAAAACCACCTGCCAACCCTGAATGCTCTCTTGGAATGAGGTTGTAAATCATCCCTAGAATAGCTGGCCAAATCAGCGCGCCACCAATCCCCATTAGGGCCCTGGATACTAGTAACATCTGTATATCTATAGCGAGGCCACAAAGAATGGAAAAGAAAACAAAAATTGCGCTACCAACAAAGAAGGCTCGCCTTCGCCCAAAAATATCTGCCAAGCGTCCACCAGAAATTAATAGGACACCAAAAACCAGGGTGTAGCCATTTATTAACCATTGCACAGTGGTGATGTTGCCGTTGAACTCCTTCCCTATGGTTGGGATGGCAACCGTAAGAATACCCAAATCATTGGTAACAAAAAATACTGCAAAGCCTAGAGCCACTAGGCCTAACAGTTTAGCATCTGTCAGGTTGGGGGTGATTGTTTTCATATTTTTATACTAATCTTCTGAGCTCACTATTGGATCGAAGATAAAGAACACTTTTCGCTCACGACACGCCTTGAATGGACATTTGAATGCTCGTAATTGATATCCATGCCTCATAGGGTGCCAAGTAAAGCGCACTCTTTCCTGCTGCCACGTAAGTAAGTGATTCATTTTAAGTGCTTTTCTGAGACTTGTGATTGAAGGACTCTGTTGTATTCGATTCGGAAAATTTCTTTGCCTTTAATTATCACGTAAAAGGTATTGGTACTTATTTACTATTGCCGGGTTTCCAGATTCTCGACTGATAGAAACCAAAGCTTGTACAATTTCTGTATTGCCTGGAAACCGGCTTAGCCCGTATTGTAAAACCTCCAAAGCTCGCTCACTCTGCCCCGCCGAATTAAGGGCTATTCCATAGACATAGATATAGCGGCTGTGGGTGTCATCGGACTCGGCGGATTTTCTTAAGAAGGGCATAGCCTCAGAATGCCGATTTTGTCGCACCAGTGAGAGCCCCAATGAGTGCTGGATCGAGGCCTTGCCTTCCACAGTAGTTAAGCCTCTTCTCAAAAGTAGTTCGGCATCCTTTTCACGCCCCTGTCCTCGGTAAAGGTCTGCAAGATTGACATAGGCAGGAGCAAAGTAGGGGGCTCTATTGATTGCCCGACGATAGAACGCTTCGGCCTGCTGGGGATTGCCTTTCTGTAAATGTAATCCTCCGAGGTTGACCAGGGACTCCGGACGGTCGCTATTCAATAACTCAGAGATGGTATATTCCCGCAGGGCCTGGGAAAATTGTTTTTGAACTGATACTGGATAAGGATCCATGGGCAGGTAAGCTAGCGCATTAGCCGCAAGGGATCGGGTTACGCGATCCTGCTCAAACAATAGCGGAATTCCCAAAGCTGGGCGCAACTGCGGTGGCACTCTGTCCAGTGATTGGGCCAGGGCCAGACTCAACAGTGGCTCATTGCTTTGGGATACCGCCTGAAGAAGTTGGACTGAGTGGCGAGAAAGGTACTGGGGCAACAAGGATACTGCTGTTGCCCTGGCAATGGCTGGTTGCGTTGAGTCTGTAATCAGTTTACTTAGTTTGCTTTCTGCATCATCCGCACCATGAATACCTGCATATATCGCCTCACCATAGTGTTTAATATCCGGCGGGCCAAACTCTTTAAGCAATATATCGGCTGCCCACTGGTTGGCTTTATCCTTGTGGCAGCCTGTGCAGGCATTAGGAGTATGCAGTTTGTCAGAGAGATCCGGCCTGGGAATTCGAAAACTGTGATCACGGCGGTTGTCTACCTGCATGTAAACTTTGGCGGGCATATGGCAATTGATGCATTGGGCACCTGGGCTGCCATCTACATGAAGGTGATGTTCCGTGGTGGCAAATTTCTCCGGGAGATGACACTGAGCACAGAGCGTATTGCCAGTGCTGCGTAATTGTAAGCTGTGGGGTTCGTGGCAATTGCTACAGGTTACCCCTGCCTTATACATCTTACTTTGCAAAAAAGAACCATAGACATAAACCTCGCCGTTGATCTGGCCATCGGCATGGTAGAGAGGCGGCTGTAGCAAAGTGGGGTTGTAGTGATCCAGGAACTTGTCTCCTGGCATAGCTCCAGGTAAGTAGGTGGTGCGTCTGGAGTGACATTGAGCACAGGTTTGTAACTCCTGAGAAGTTTTTGCGACCCTATTTTTGGCAATACCACTTTCAAGGTCCATTTCCCATTGAGCTTTGCTTACCCGCTGTAACTTAATGGCAAATCCTAAGTTATCGATATTCTTTTGTTTCTTATGTGCCCATTCAAGGTGTTTGGAAGCTGGGCCGTGACAAGCTTCACAAGCGACATTAATTTCACTCCAGGCGGTTTGAAAAGTATCTGTATTTAAATCGTAATTTTTGCGGAGATTAGTGGAGTGACAATCCGCGCACATAAAATTCCAGTTTTGATTGATGCCACTCCAATGTAGGGGATCGCTATGGTCAACCTTCTCATCAGGAAATAGGTGAAACCAGCGCTGTCCGCCCTCTGATTTTTCTCGATTATCCCAGACAATGCTGAGAGCCTGTATACGCCCGCGAGGATATTTGACCAGGTATTGTTGAAGAGGATTTACGCCAAAGGTATAAGCAACAGGAAAGCTTTGTAGTGTGCCATCCGGCCCATCAGTTTCTACGTAATAGCGATCTCCCTTTTTATAGAAAGTGGAGGTCACTCCCTGATAGATAAACTTTGACTGGTTGAAGTTACCGAGGACACTATTTTCATTGGCTGTTTTCATCGCCAAGTCGTGATGGCTACCGAGCCAAGCGGCAGTTTCTCTCTGATGGCAGTGAGCACAGGTTCCTGAACCTACATAATCTGCTTTCCCGACAGGTGACCGAGTCAATTTAGCTGATGTGAGTGAATGGGCAAGGGGACGGTCGAGGGCGCCTTGTTCACGCACCGTATTATTGTCGGTCCCGCAAGCCGCAAGCATCAACAAGCAGATAGAAGTGTAAAAATGAAGAAAGTTACTGGCTATATTTATCATGACTTGGGTGCTTTCTTGGATTGCCAAGTTCCTTAAAAGATTAGTTCATACGCCACCAAATACATTAGCTGTAACCAATAAGGGCCGTGAATCGATATGGTGAGGACGCAAGCCTGCTTACTAGCCCTTTGCCTGCTCATGCTGACAAGCCTCAGTTTTTCTGAGGTGGGGCGCGATCTGCCACTTCCCTCCTGGAATAATACTAAGGTTAAGTCAGCCATCATGGCCTTTGTAGACAAGGTTACCCAGGTTGATGGTTCGGATTTTGTGCCCCCGGAACAGCGCATTGCTGTATTCGACAATGACGGTACCCTGTGGGCGGAAAAACCAGCTTACTTCCAGTTACTCTTTGCCATGGATGAGGTAAAGCGGCTGGCACCTGAACATCCAGAATGGAAGACTGAACAGCCGTTCGCGTCGATCCTTAACGGAGATATGATCAGCCTGTTAGCAGAAGGTAGAGCGGGGCTGGAAAAAGTGATAGGGGCAACCCATGCCGATATGACTGCCGATGAGTTTCATCGCACCGTTGCGCGTTGGCTCACCTCAGCCAGGAACCCCCTGACCGGACAACACTACCGCAATATGACTTACCAGCCCATGTTGGAGCTACTGAATTACCTGCGATCAAATGGCTTTAAAATCTACATTGTTTCGGGAGGGGGCGTCGATTTTATACGGGTATTTTCTGAAAACCTCTATGGTATTCCGCCGGAACAAGTAATAGGAAGCCGCTTGAAAGCGCGTTATGAGAGCAATAATGGCCATCCTCGCGTGGTTATGACCGATAAGGTTGAGTTTGTGAATGATAAACAGGGTAAGCCTATTGGTATCAGCCAGAGTATCGGGCGACGTCCAATATTTGCTGTGGGGAATTCTGATGGGGATTTACAAATGTTGCAGTGGGTTACCACCGGCAAAGGTCCTCGTTTTGGCATGCTGATTCACCATACAGATGGTAAGCGGGAATGGGCCTATGATCGCAATTCTAGAGTAGGGCGCTTGGACAAGGCGCTGCAAGCTGCAAAACCCTATGGCTGGACAGTGGTGGATATGGCGAAGGATTGGGGGGTGATTTTTCCACCCGTGCGGCCCGTGCCTCCAAAACGAAAAACGGCTCATAAATCTGAACTCAAAGGCAGGTGAATCTGCTTTCCCGCCTTGTTTGTGGCTGCCCATTTGAGCTGTACCAACAATTGGATACAGACTTGTCTAGTCTTGCTGTATTACTTCTCCACGGAAAACGCCAAGATCCATACGGTCTGGCGGGTTAGTGCGAATAAAAGGGGGGATATCCAGGATGGCAAGCAAAGGATATTTGCTCATATTCGAGTCGGGCAAAGTGCGCAAAGGGATTTACGAGGTCCATCATTTCATGTATTCACTCCTCCGTCCGTTGGGCTATATGGCGATTTGCTTTGGATTACTTTGGTGTCTACAGTGGCAAACTCATGCCCAGACACAACCCGAACAGCAACCTCAAATCCAGCCCCAGCCCCAGCCCCAAGTTGAGCCCAGCGCACAGTCACAGGATAAACCTAATATTTTGGTGATTTGGGGGGATGATATTGGCATCTGGAATATCAGTTTCAACAGTCGAGGCATGATGGGGTATGCCACACCAAATATTGATCGCTTGGCGGTCGAGGGTCTCTCTTTCACTGATTACTACGGCCAGCAATCGTGCACAGCTGGCCGAGCGGCTTTTCTGGCAGGTAACGTCCCGGTACGCACCGGCATGACCAAGGTTGGACTGCCTGGAGCCAAGGAAGGGTGGCAAAAGAGTGACGTGACAATCGCAACGGTGATGAAGAGCCTCGGTTATGTCACAGGCCAGTTCGGTAAAAACCACCAGGGTGATCTCGACGAGCATCTACCAACCAATCACGGCTTCGATGAATTCTTTGGCAATTTATATCACCTCAATGCGGAAGAGGAGCCGGAAAACCGCGATTATCCCAAGGACCTGGAATTCCGCAAGCGGTTTGGCCCTCGCGGGGTAATCAAATCATTCGCAGGGGGGCCTATTGAGGATACCGGGCCTCTCACTAAAAAGCGCATGGAAACCATTGATGATGAAACACTTGCTGCCGCGATAGATTTTATTGAGAGAGCGCACCAACAAGGCAAGCCATTCTTTGTGTGGTGGAACGCCACTCGAATGCACTTTCGCACTCATGTACGTGAAGAGCACACCAACCTGGCGGGTCCCAATAGCAATGAGTATATGGATGGCATGGTGGAGCACGATATATTGGTGGGCAAGCTATTGAATCTACTGGACCGCTTGCAGATTGCCGATAATACCATCGTATTTTATTCCACAGATAATGGTCCTCATTTCAATACCTGGCCCGATGCTGCCACTACCCCTTTTCGAAGTGAAAAAAATTCCAATTGGGAAGGCGCCTACCGTGTACCTGCTTTTGTACGCTGGCCAGGCAAGTTCCCTGCCGGAACAACCCTAACCGGGGTGGTTTCACATGAGGACTGGTTGCCAACTTTAGCTGCCGCTGGAGGAAACCCCAACATCAAAGAACAATTAAAGCAGGGGGTAGAGTTGGATGGCAGGCAATATCGTAACTATGTGGATGGACATAACATGATGGACTACTTCACCGGCAAGGCCAAGTTGTCGCCGCGTAAAGAGTTTATCTATGTCAATGATGATGGCCAGATTGTGGCCATGCGCTATGAGCCCTGGAAAGCCATCTTCCTTGAGAATCGTGGCAAGGGTTTTGAGGTCTGGCGTGAACCCTTTATCGAACTGCGAGTGCCCCTCTTATTTAACCTGCGCCAGGATCCCTTTGAAAAAGCGCAACACAGTTCCAACACTTATAACGACTGGTTTATTGATCGGGCATTCGTACTTGTCCCGATGCAACAACTCGCCGCGAAATTCCTACAAACCATGAAAGAATACCCTCCAAGTCAGGTACCGGGATCTTTTAACCTGGAAAAGGTACAGAAGCAGCTGGAAGCGGGAGCTGCGGGTAGTAATTGATTTGGTACCCGTATACTACTGGGTCAGAAAGAATACACTGTGCTCGGGACCGTATGAGGCATGGATGCCGATTACGAGCAAATAGGGACCTATTTAAAGTAGGTCGTGAGAGAAGTGTATTCTGTACTTCTTATCCAATGGTATTAAATTGAAAGCTATAAGGGGTTTTTGTGATGCTAAAAATCATAGATATCGGTATACCCAATGCGCTTGCTCTAAAAATCTCAGGAAACCTTTCTGAGGCTGATGTCTCTGAAGCCCTACTAGAGGCAAAAAAGCTAGGTGAACAGTATGAAAAGATCACGATTTACGAAGAGATAGAGTCATTCGATGGACTCGAGTTTTCGGCAATTATAGAGAAGTTCAAATACCTCTTTGAGGTTGGTATCTCCAACATTTGTGCTGCGGCAATTTTGACCGATAAAGAGTGGCTAAAGAAAGTGGTTAATATGGAGGATAAGCTGTTTCGAGGAATCGATATGAAGTGCTTTTCTTTAGACCAGCGTAAAGATGCTATTCACTTTTTACGGGAGTACGCGCCTAAAAATGGCTGAGTGCACTTTAGGGCTGATCCGCCGGCGGCTTAGAAATGTATTCATCGCGTGTCACGAAAGAGGTGTATTCTTCACTTTCGACCCAGTAGAAACTTATTAGTTTGCCGAGTTAACAACTTCCAGCGTTAACCATTGGCTGATATATTCGAGATAAACGAATAATGAGGACGTCCTGGAGTAGTTATGGTTGTTGAACAGATTGAAGGTTTTGACTTGGTGGGGCTTGGTACCAGAACCAAGAATGCAAATGAAGCGGACCCGGCGACGGCGAAGATTGCTCCGCTGTGGGACAAATTTGGTGCGGAAGCCGCGCCAAAGTTGCGCGGTACCCCAAAGATTTATGGGGTGTATACCAATTATGAGTCAGATCATTCGGGGCTGTTCGATGTTTATGCCTGTTCCGATATGCTTTCTACAGAAATGTCTGAAGACTTTAAGCCTGTTCGTATAGAGCCAGGCAAGTACCTGGTGTTTAGTGCGCAGGGGGAAATGCCTCAGGTGGCTATCAACTTGTGGAGTGAGATATGGGGGTACTTTTCAGCGCCCGACTGTCCCCATATGCGCGCTTACGCTACTGACTTTGAGCACTATGTGGGCTCGAATGAAGTACAGGTTGCCATTTCTATCAAGTAGTTGGCCGATGCCACGAAGCTCACCGGGGCGAATACCAGATCGGTGAGCTGAAGGCGCGCCCCTGTTGAACCAGAGGCACCTTCTCATCCATATCAATGCCGAAGCGTACTTTATCGTAGAGCGTCCAGCGTGGAGTAGGTATTTCCAGAGCGCGCAGATAGTAGACAGCGCTTTGCTTCGGATTAAAGTCCGGGTCCTTGAATACAGCGATCAGCTGCGAATCACCAATACTATTTGTGTACTGGGCAGTCTTGAGGTCCACGGTGTTACCCACTGGTGGAATCTTTCCGTCGCTGTCCAAATTGCGATCCCCAGACCATTTCACATTGTATATCTTTTCCCTGGTCTGCCCACTGTCGTCCAGCCAGCCTTTAATGATTTGTATCCTGTCAAGATTTGCCCCTTGAGGATCTTTCAGGGCTGCGACCAAGAAGGTCGCTGCTTGCCCCTTCTCAGCGGGAGGCAATTTTTGTCCCATTGGAATTCCCTTCTTGTATCCATTGGCTACTAGATCTCCTTTGGTATCCGCATCCGTGTAGTCATAGCCCCCAAAAAAACGTACGGAAATACGTGGCCCGGTGGTAGCGAAGGTCTCTTTGCGATTCATTGCATCCCAGATGGCTTCGCGAGTATTCTCGGTAGCCCAAACGCCAGTAACTCCCGAAGCAGCCTGCTCCCAGCCAAAGTACTCTCCGCCAACGCCTTTTAGTAGTGGAAAGGCCCAGCGCTGTTTGTTGCTGGGCTCCAGGGTTTTGAACTTTCCATAGAAGTTGTCCTGGTCTGGGGTAGAGAGCGCGGTATGGGTATCTGTTGCGGCGTTGGCGCCGTATTGGAAAGGATTGGTACCCAGGCTTTTTTCCAGGCGCAGTCCAGCTTTGAGGGCTTCGCGCCAATATTCGTATTGCAGGGCACCAGGAGGTTTGGGTTTCAATATCAGGTTACCCCGGTCCCACAGATCCCAATTGGCGAACTCATCTTCCGGGGATAGGGCAGGGTGGGATTCGCTTTGTCCCTTTATTTGAACCAGCTCATAAAGAGGTTCATAGCGAGCGCGAAGCTGTGCCCACTCTGGGGTAAGGGGGGAGCCATCAAACTGCTTCTCGATAAACATCCGCCCATTGGACATATTGCCGTTGTGGGGGATCGCCAGTACTCGGCCACCGGTTTTGTCTTCGTAGGCTTTCATCCACTCCCACAGTTTTACCGGGTTCTGGGTGTCAAAAGTGGTCAGGGGCATCAGAGACTTGGTGCGGTCAGCGCCGTCGCGAAAAATCACATTGCGGTGCAAGTTATCACCACCGTCTGCGTTGACGGTCCACTCAAAGGCGATGAAGGTGGAAAATTCACCGGGTTTGTAATATTTCTCTGCAGCTTCCACGGTCTTTTCCCAGGCGGAGCGCATCCACTTGGGGTCCATTACCTGCTTGGGAAGCTTACCCTCAGACTGCAGTACGATGACCTCGCTCTTTGCTTCAGTGGTAGCTTCTTCACTGCCGGAAGCCAGTGCATCATGCCAGCGCTTAAGAGTGGGATCGGACATCATCTCCGGGTTGCCGGCGACTATCTCACTAATGACCCCCATTCCGTCGGAGTGATCAGTGATCATAAACCAATCATAGGGTCTGCTTAGTTTCGCTTTAAGGCCGCTGTTGGAAGTGACTTCCTCCCCCAGCGCAAAGCGATAGGCATCGTCTGGGGTGAGAATTGCGCCATCCAGCCCCGCATCTACCGACCAGCCAGTATGGACATGTGTATCGCCAAAATAGACATTGCGCGCGATGCGCTTATCAGCGCTTTCCACAGCTTTGATTTCCGCTTCTATTTCCGGCGCCATGGCCGTAAGTACCTCGCGCTTTTCACCATCCTTTAAGGTTTGCTCACCGCTGTCGCCGATATTCTTCTTTGCCTCACCATTATTTTTTCCGCAGCTATAAAGGCCTAGCGTGACAAACAGGACTATTGATGCATTGCGCAGTAGTTGCATTTTCATGCCAGGCGCTCCCTTGCCTTAGCGAAAACTGTGCAGCGCCGATATTGCTTTCCGTGCTGCAATTACAAGTGAAAATACAGCTAGCATAGTTGAGCGGTGTTGTTTCAGGGTTGGCTGGGAGGCAGCTCGGGCCTTGTTATATCTTGGAACAATAGATAGTCTTCTGGCCCCACTAGATTGGCAGGTTTGCGTACTTTACTGACTTGTGTTGGTTAATACAGTCAGATCGCTATAGCTGAGCGCAATTTACCTCGCCCGCCTTACCAGACTAAAAGCAGGTTTATGAGCAACAACGAAAAGCGTCCACTGTATATCCCCCATGCCGGCCCCTCTTTGCTGGAAATGCCTCTGCTGAATAAGGGCAGTGCATTTACCCTAGAGGAAAGGCTCGAATTCAATCTGGCAGGGCTTTTGCCAAACAATGTCGAGACCATAGAAGAGCAGGCGCGTCGTGCTTACTACCAGTACCAGCAGTGCAAGACAGGGTTGGACAAGCACATTTATCTGAGGGCTATACAGGATGATAATGAGACGCTGTTTTTCTATCTGATCGAGCATCATATCGAGGAAATGTTGCCGATTATCTATACGCCCACCGTAGGTGCGGCCTGTGAGGAATTCTCCAGCATCTATCGCAACCACCGGGGTCTGTTTATTCCCTACCCGGATCGCGAGTACATGGATGATATGTTGCGCAGCGCTACCAAGCAAAATGTCAAGGTGATCGTGGTTACCGATGGCGAGCGCATTTTGGGGCTCGGTGACCAGGGCATTGGAGGTATGGGTATTCCCATTGGCAAGCTCTCCCTATACACCGCCTGTGGTGGTATCAGCCCGGCTTACACCTTGCCGGTAACCCTGGATGTTGGCACCAATAACCGTACTCTATTGGGCGCCCCCATGTATATGGGCTGGCGTCATGAGCGTATTTCCCAAGAGGAGTATGATGAGTTCCTGGAGCAGTTTATCTGCGCGGTAAAACGCCGCTGGCCCAAGGTACTGGTGCAATTTGAAGACTTTGCCCAGACTAATGCCATGCCGTTGTTGCGTCGCTATCGGGAACAGCTGTGCTGTTTTAACGATGATATTCAGGGCACGGCATCGGTTGCTCTGGGTACCATCCTCGCGGCCTGCAAAACCTGGCAGGAGCCAATTACGGCACAGAAAGTTGTGATTGTTGGTGCGGGTTCCGCTGGTTGTGGGATTGCTGAGCAGGTTGTAAGTGCCATGGTGCAGGCCGGTCTCAGTGATACGGAGGCCCGCGCACGCATTTTCATGTACGACCGCTATGGCCTGGTAACTTCCGATATGAAGGGCCTGCATGACTTCCAGGAGGCCCTGGCACAGAAATCCGACGTGTTTGAAGGTGTCTCTGAGTGGAATTTGGAAAAACTGATTGGCAAGGTTGAACCCAGTATTCTGATTGGTGTTTCCGGACAAGGTGGCCTCTTCACCCAGCCGGTGATTGAAGCGCTACAACAAGGGCATGAGCGCCCCCTGGTGATGCCTCTGTCCAATCCCACTTCCCGCGCAGAGGCCACTCCTGCCGAAATCTACACCTGGACCAACGGTGAAGCGCTGGTGGCAACTGGCAGCCCCTTCGCTGCAGTGGAGATTGATGGGCGCCACTATGCTGTGGCCCAGTGCAACAATGTCTATATTTTCCCCGGCATTGGCCTTGGGATTCTTGCCGCGGGTGCCACTCAGGTGACAGATGGCATGTTAATGGCGGCTTCCAACGCGCTGGCTGAGCAGGCGCCGGTAGTAAAAGAAGGAGAGGGTGCGCTGTTGCCGCACCTGAATGATATTCGAGAAGTAAGCCGCCATATAGCGCGCGCGGTTGCGGCTCAGGCACAGCTCGATGGAGTGGCGCCAAAAGTGAGCCGGGATCAGCTTGAAAAATCTCTGGAACGCAATTTCTGGAAGGCTGATTACCGTAGTTACCGCCGCCGTTCCTTCTAAACGACTCCCCGCCTTTTAAAATCCTGGGCCGGGTAATTTTACCCGGCTAACCCGAAGCCAGTTTCTCGCCGGAAAAGAAGACCTCCGGCTGGCGCAGCACCAGATAATCCTCCCACTGGAATTCACTGCTTAAGAACTCGATCGCGGCCCTGACACCCGACAAAAATAGGTGCTCACAGTGCTCCCCCGGCATAGCGAAATCCAACCAGTGGGGGTGTTCTCCGCTGGCCATCGGTTCTATAGCGATCTCCTTTACCAGTGTGTGGTACTCCGCATTGAGGCTTGCTCGCACATGGTTGTCGAGCATATTGCGGCAGGTATTGATTAGCCCCATGGCAAAGCGCCCAACCTTGTCAGACTTGGGCTGGTAGTGGTCCACTTCCAGCTTAATGCCAAAAGTGGGCAGCTTTGGGGTGCCGACTGGTTTGTGGAAGATATCAAAGGGGAAGTTGGATACCAGGCCACCATCCACAAACTGAATCTCATTGGGGAAACCATTTTTGAAGAACAGCCTGGGGTCACCGATGCCCTTGATACTGCGCCAATTCTCAGCCACTGAGCTGCATGCTTCCAGCTGCGGAATATCTTTCACTGTATAGGGCTTGAAAAAGCCCGGCACAGACATGGAAGCGCGGACGAATTCGGCGGGGTTTACAGCATCCGGGTTACTGAAATAAAGCGGTGCCTTGGCCGGGAAAACGGCTCGTGTCTCAGTGGTAATATCCGCCGCAACCAGAGCCACTTCTGCATTGCCTACTTGATGATCGGGTTCCCCCCGGTAGTGAAGAGTGGGAAACTGGTTGATACGCTGATTGAGCTGTGCGGTATTGGTAATGCCCAGCTGGTGCAGTTCTTCTTGTAGCCATTGGGTAAAAGTGTCGCCAGGGTTGAGGCCTTTATCTCGTAACAGCTGTTTGCAAGTGCGCAGGGAATCGAATGGGTGAAGGGCCAGGCTGCTAAAAAGCCCTTTGCCTTTAAGCAGGCGTTGCACTGTCTTGCGCGCAAAGCGCTCTCCATCTTCAAAGCTAGCAAAATCGGCATTGGCCATAATGCCCAGTAGCTTCTCACTTTTGCGTGAGCCTGGGGTGCCGGCGGCAGCTAAAAACAGTGCATTGATCGCTCCTGCAGAAGTGCCCGCAATCTTGCGAAAACGAATGCCGGCTTTCTCCAGGATATAGGTGTAGCCCACCAGGGCAATCCCCAGCATGCCACCGCCTTCCATTACCAGGTCCACATACTGGAGCCCGTCAGCATCCTGCACATCGCTAAAGGATATGCCTTCGATCGTTGTACGCGAATTTTGCCAAAGGGTATTCGCCTGGTAGATGGCGCTGGTTACCCATGCTGTTTTACTCATGTGGTCTTTCCCTGATGAGGAGGTCGATTCCATACGAAAGTTGAAAATATTATCCACTAATGGAGCGGGGCAGGGTATCACCTATAATCAAATTCGCCATAGCATCCAGTTTGTTTTTCATGCCTTCCCACTTGGGCATCATTTGATTCATTAATCGGTAAAACTTCTCGCTGTGGTTGTGCTCTGCGATATGGCAGAGCTCGTGCAAAAGACATAGTCGATGCACTAGCCGGTAGTATGCCAAATTAAGCCGCCTTCCCGCACGCCATTATTGCCGCGTTGGGCGATGCGCTCCAATAGCCGTTTGATACCGAATACCTGTTGGTAACGGGCGACGATTTTGCCGGCCTTTTTATCGACCAGGGTGAAGAAACGGATCATCTCCAGCAGCCGATCCTGCCTACCCAGGGCCTGCTCGCCGCCGGCAATCTGGGTCTGGTACCAGTCCAGATCTGCCGGGGAGCGCTGTTTAAACAGGGTTTGGATTTGCTCGCAGTAAAGTTGCCGGTTTTTTATCGCCAGCATTTTCCCATCGGCGATATCTTCCTCAAGCCAGGCCGCTCAGAAATTTGTCGGGGTGCTACAGGTGCCGTAGCGGCCCTCGGCGCCGTTGACCGAGAGCAGAAATTGGCTGTACGCGAACAGTTGCGGGATTTCATCGGGGCGCTGGTTGCGCAGGCTCTGGGAGATGCCCTCGTCGATAGAGAGACCTTTCTGCTATCTGGGCGCTTGGCCTCGATCACTACTAGGGGATACCGTTGACAAAACACACCATATCCGGGCGGTGGCTCTCCACGCCGCTGGCGCAGTATTTCTGTGAGCTCCAACTGATCCTGGCGCCCACTGCGGGCTTTATTGGCCTATGCGGGAGGCAGAAAAGGCCAGCCTAGATTGCATAACAGGGCCAGGGCAGGGATTTTTGCGGCGTATTCTTCTTAGAATTTCGGTACTGCTGTGTAATCCATTTTTATTAGGATAAAAGTGTCTCCATTTCTTGGCTGAGGAGCAAGTGGGAAAGTGCTATTGCCAGCCCGCCTCTTGCGAGCTTGTATTGCAACAGCTTTGGTTAGAGACCTGCATGGTTGGGGGGTGAGTGCTTGTTGCAGCCCGTGGGCTCGTTGTTGCTTCTACTATCTGGTGGTTTTGGGATTTGATAGGCCTTGGTATTAGTATCAGGGCTGAGTCCCTGAGTGCTCATCTAACTGCTAGTGCATTAACCTTAACCTTGTTAGTACTGCATACCTCCCAAAAAGTGCCAGAGGTGCACTTTTTGAGCGGGGTTACCAAATAACTTGTGAATAATTAATATTATCCAGTAGTTAAAGTTACTACCTATTAAATTGAGACACCCATATTGCCTTTAGTGCCGACACAAAATCCAAATATTTCATGGAAATAGAGGCTTTTACATTCAAAATTGGATGCGATATGGAAAGTGTCATTCGGGAATTTGGGGTCGTAGAGTCCCAGTTTCCCATTGGTATCCACGCAATAGATATCACCTCTTGGGTCACCCGGCCTAAAGGCAATCCAATCCAGTTTCCAGCCGCCGAGATCACCCTGATCATCCCACTTGTTGTCAATGGGGTTCCACTTGCCTACATTACCTTTTTCGCCAACACACCACATTTCTCCAGAGTTATCGAAGGCAATCATTTTTAGGTCCCAGGGCTTTTCAATGTCCGGTTCCTCCCAGTGTTCAGTGGTGGGGTTCCATTTGGCAAGATTACCTTTAGTTCCAACGCCCCACATTGCATTTGACTTGTCAAATGCAATCATCTTGGAATCCCATGATTTGTTGTACTCTTTTTTGTCAACGAGGCCAAAAGTTCTTGAATTCCACTTTCCGATATTATTCGAAGTCCCCACACACCACAGATTATCTTCTCTATCAAAAGTGACCATATTTAAGTACCACGTTGAGAGGAATCCTCTGTCTTTAAAGTTCATTTCCATGGTTAATCTCCTTTGGGTTTTTGGATCAGGGCTTTCTGATGTTTAGGGGTACCAAAATATGAGGACTTAAAGTGAATTCATTTTATAATTAATAAATAAGCCAGCTGGAGCCTTGGTTTCGTTTTTGTTGAAAATTTCAGGCAAAAAGTATGCGCAGCCTTTTGGAAGGAAAAGTGTTTTATATGCGCTTAGCACTTTCCAGCAAAGGCTTATAGTGTGCTGACCTACTTATTTTCCATTCGCCAGGTGCGGCCTATCCAATGGCGGCTATTTTTACAAAAGTGAGATTGAGGCTTTGTGACTAGTTATATTTCTGTGCACTAAGGGGCAGGGCTAAAGAACAGAACTGGCCACTCGGCTTGATAAAAACCTCCTAATCAGTTGTTGCAACCGATCTTAAAGCAAAGGTCTGTGATTTAATATCCTCCTCTGTCAAAAGGGCGGGGATTCCTACAGGTGGTTGGCGTCTCTTGGTAATTGTCTGCAAATACAAGGCAAGCTATAAAGACTAAGTAGCTGCGGGCTAGTTGGGTTGGCGTTTATAGGTCATTTCCGTGGCGCGTTTATTAATTCATTCTTGCGGGATAGGGCGTCAAGAAGTTTTGTTTGTGGAGGCGATAACTTTGGAACCCTCAAGAAAAAACAGATTCGCTTCAGTTGCGGGTGTTTATAAACTGGCACTTTCTGGGAGTTTTTTTCGTCAATAGGGAGCGAGCAGTTACTAAAAAGGGGGAAGGAAAGAATACACTGTGCTTGGTACCCCATGAGGCTTGGATGCCTATTGCGAGCTTACAGGAACGTATTCACAGCGCGTCTCGAGTGCAATGTATTCTTTCCTTCTGACCCAGTTTTATGCACGGCTTCGTGCGACCGCTATCAATGCAAACAGCAGCGCTTAAACTTTTTACCGCTGCCACAGGGGCAGAGGTCATTTCGGCCGGTTTTGGGTTCTGCTCGGTGGGGGCTTGTTGGTGGTTCCGGGGCGCGCTGTTCCAGCCAGTGGCGGTGCAAGGCACGGGCGGCGGGTTCTATTTGGGTGACGCTTTGCTGGTGTTCGGCGGCGGTAAGGGTACCGAGGTGATCAAAGTGTTCCTCGCGGCCGTGCAGGGCTATGGCTTGTAACTGGGCGTTGAGTTCTGCGGGCAGGTTGGGCCACTGGCCCAGGTCGACGCCACGCATATAGCCGAAGCACCACTCCTCGGCGATAGTAACCGGGGCCTCGCCTTCTTTCTCAAAGAGATTAAATAGGGCCTGGAACTCTTCCGGGGTTTCAACTAACGCCATAGCATTGCTGTTCATCAGGTGGAACAGCAGCGCCATAAAGCGCTCCATCTCTTCCTCGGACTCCCACTCCGGTTCGTTGCCGGGGCCACCCCAGATGGCGGAGAACCAGCGGCTGGGGGGAATCATCTCCGGGCCCGACACCAGGGCGGTAAGAAAACCGTCCAGTTCGCAGATATCCAGTATCGAGTCGTCATTGCCGTACTTGTGCAGTACTTCTTCAATAAATTCCAGATCGGCTTCGCCTATGGGCGTTTCGAGATCGATAGTTTCGTTAAAAGTCATTGGGCATCCTCTATCTGGGCCTGGCGCTTGCCGGTAACTTGTTGCTGTATCAGGGTTTTTTTCTACTGCTTAAGGCAATCGAGTTTTTGTTGCAGGGATTCGATTTCCCGATCGGCGCTGGATAGAGTTTCGGTGATCTTTTCTTGCTCGGTAATTGGTACCGCGAAAGGTATCGCAGGCATTCCACAGGGCCTTGTTGATGCTGTCCTGGGTGATTTGTTCGGCGGCGCTATTGCTGCTCATGGGGTGCTTCTTGTCCTTTGTGTACTGCTGGGGCGCTGTGGCCCAATCGAATTCGGTTTGCACTGGCATTGTCGCGGGTGTTGTCGTTGATATTGTTTTTCGGCTTCTGCGCGGTGGCGCCCATTATACGCGTTGTGGGCGCTGAAGTTACCCGGCAATCAATGATAGTAAGTGTCAGGCCTGCGCGGGCAGGACGACAGGGTGCTCTCTGCTACCTGCTGGGCTTATTTATTCGCCGGCCGCTGCCAGTCCAGCGCGCAATTGTTTGGAAGCCGGGGAGCCGTGCTATTCGGGGCTGGCCCCGCTGATTGTGGCGATGTTGATTCAGAGGTCGGGTGGCGTCAAGAGCATTTATACTGAGGCACTATTAGGCAAGAGCGGCTTAAGTCGCAGGAGTGATTACCAGCTAATTAGTGATGATCAGAGCCTAACTCCCTGGTTGTTTTTTGACCTGCTGTGGGGAGCCTTCGGTATGGCTGGGCTGGGGTGGCTAATCTATAGAGAGCCCTATTAGCTGAAGGACTGTTGAGCCACTATTGGCGCCAGAGCAGTGGCTGCATGGGAAATGGTAAAACTGTTATTGAGCTTGGCAGAGGCTTGCTAGCAGGGAAAGGGGATCAAACATGATTCAGCATATAGTATATATCTTGGCGAGCGCGGCTCTGTGGCTCTGTGGGAGTGTGAGCCTGGCCGAGACGGAGCAAAATAAAGGAAAGTATCTCGGGGCCTTTAATGATCCGGTGGTTTACTGTCGAGTCGTAGTTAATGCAGATAATCCGGAAGAGCCCTATATCGGCCCGGCAAAACCACAGGTGGTGTTATCGGGTATCTACCAGGCGGCTGGTATTTCTGCGGGTGCCCCCAGGGACTGGGTTGTAGGGGGCACTTTTTGGCGCTGCATGGATGGCGAAGTCTATGCGTGCTTTGTTGGCGCCAACCTTCCCTGTGAGGAAAAAGCGGATACTTCTCGGGAGCCGAGCGATGCGATAGCGGCTTACTGTAAAAGCAATCCCGCATCGGAAGCTATCCCGACGATTGTGACAGGCAGGGCAACGGTATTTGAGTGGCGCTGTAAAAATGCAGTCCCTGAAATTATCAGGCAAGCTTTACAAGTAGATGCACGGGGTTTTATTGCCAACTATTGGTATCGGGTGGATAGTCCTAGATAAAATAAATATTTCCAACGGCATAGTTTTTGGTATTGGAGGACGATTGTCACGGGGTAGGAAGTAAAGAATTCACAACTCTCACGACTAGCTGTGAATACACTCCCGTATGCTCGCAAGCTGTTCCCTGAAAACCTGAATAAAAAGTCCATGTAATTTCTTTTTAATCTATGGAGTGCTCTGATGGAGGGGTGAGTTTCGCGTGGTAAATGGTACGTATTATCTAACTGATAAAAATATTTTAAGTGGTTGTAAGTTGAGACTGGATGAGGTGCATATAAAAATATTTTTGTACTTTTTTTGTTCGTTGGGGGGGTGGTCTAGTTGTAATTGTGTTTAATTTGAGGCGTTGCTCTCAAAAAAAACATCAACATTGTGAGAATGTGAGAATTGTCAGTTAATTTACATTGGGGTGTATTTACCCAATTAGCTTAATCTCTTAGTCTCGGCATCTCCCTGCGATAGCTAGGTAAAGCAGGGAAGTTGTACTAAGGGAGTATGGTTTGGACGTTGTAGTTGATAGGGCGAGTTGTCTCTCCTGTATTTCTATTATCGCAAGACTTAATCAGCTTGCGGTTAATCCTGAAAAGTTAAATCGAGAATTTCCAGCTGGTGACATGGCGCCCTATGAGGTGATCAGAGCAGCAGGTTTTCTTGGGTTGAAAGCAAAAAGTCATCAGTCAGAACCATCTAAGCTTGAAGGTTTGCCATTTCCCGTAGTGGTGGTTGAGCCATCCGGTGCTTGCGCGGTTCTTGGCGGCATTCGGGATGGAGGAGCGCTATTGCAGAGAGTTGGGCAGACAAGCCCTATCATAGTGCCAGTAGAGGAGTTGCTAGCGAAAGATTCCGATAAAATTTCCATATTTTTATTCCGCAAAAAAGGAGTTCTATCTTCAGTTGAAAGAAAGTTCGATATTTCCTGGTTTGTACCCTCAATACTAAAGTATAAAAAACTACTTGGTCAGGTATTGCTCGCCTCATTTTTTATACAGTTATTTGCCCTGATTACACCTTTATTCTTCCAGGTTGTTGTCGATAAGGTACTTGTCCATCAAGGGCTAACTACCTTGGATGTGCTTGCTTTAGGATTTTTGGTCGTTTGTATCTTTGATGTGCTTCTGAATGGATTGAGAACCTACTTGTTCAGCCATACCTCGAATCGTATTGATGTGGTTCTGGGCTCTCGTCTGTTTAATCACCTACTGCGTCTACCAATTGCTTATTTCCAGAACCGCTGAGTTGGAGATACCGTTGCAAGGGTCAGAGAGCTTGACTCGATACGCCAGTTCATAACTGGATCAGCGCTTACTTTGTGTGTAGATCTATTCTTTACGCTGGTGTTTTTCGCGGTTATGTTTCTCTACAGCCCAACTTTAACCTGGATCGTTTTGGGTTCCCTGCCTCTTTATGTTCTTCTCTCAGTGATTATTACACCAGTTTTAAGGAATCGACTACACGAAAAATTTAAGCTCGGTGCAGAAAATCAGGCGTTTCTTGTTGAAGCCTGTAATGGGGTCGAAACTTTGAAAAGTATGGCTGTTGAGCAGCAAATGCAACGTCGCTGGGAGGAGCAGTTAGCAGGTTATGTCAGAGCTTCGTTTAGGGCGTTAAATCTTGGGAATGTTGCCAGTCAATCTGCCAGTTTAATCAATAAATTGGTCACCGTCGGTATCTTGTGGGTGGGCGCTCACCTAGTAATTTCTGGAGAGCTGAGTGTCGGTATGCTAATTGCCTTCAATATGATTGCCGGCCGAGTTAGCCAGCCGATTCTAAAGCTTGTGCAACTATGGCAAGACTTTCAGCAAGCAGGAATTTCAATTAAACGCCTGGGTGACATCCTTAACACACCTGCGGAAGCGGGGCATGACCCTAATCGTACCACGTTGCCCGCGATTAGAGGGGAAATTTCTTTTGAACACGTGAAGTTCCGTTATGGCCCTGATCGCCCTCTTGTGATTGATGGTATCCAGTTATCAATCAGGCCAGGCGAAATTGTTGGCATTGTCGGTAAATCTGGTTCCGGAAAAAGTACTCTAACGAAGCTGGTTCAGCGCCTTTATGTACCGGAGGCTGGGCGTGTTCTGGTCGATGGTGTTGACTTGGCATTGGTAGACCCAGCTTGGCTAAGGCAGAAAGTAGGTGTCGTATTGCAAGAGAGCTTTTTGCTTAATCGGACTGTTCGGGACAATATTGCATTGGCAGATCCGGGCGCGCCAATGGATAAAGTGGTTACTGCCGCAAAACAAGCGGGTGCATATGACTTTATTCTGGAATTGCCGGAGGGTTTTGATACCGTAGTTGGAGAGCAGGGAAGTTCACTTTCAGGCGGTCAGAAACAGCGTATCGCCATAGCCCGTGCCCTTATGGCCGACCCAAGGATTCTAATTTTTGATGAAGCTACCAGTGCACTGGACTATGAATCGGAGGCCATAGTTCAAGCCAATATGCGCCAAATTTGCAAGGGTCGAACCGTACTGATTATTGCTCATCGTTTGACTGCTGTACGGGATGCAAACCGTATTATTGTCATGGAGAAAGGTCGTATTGTAGAGCAGGGCAGTCCTAAGCAGCTAATACAGAAAAAAGGTCATTTCGCCAAGCTTAACGCTATGCAATCCAATTTGCGGGAGGTTGTATGATGCGCTTTTGGTCCCGATTTAATGTACGCCACTGGGTAAAAAGGCGCAATGCTGTTCTAGACTTTGTGCCAGCTGCTCTTGAAGTGGAGCGATCACCACCAAACCCACTGGGATTGTGGGTGATCAATACAATTTGTCTATTTTTCACGATAGCAATCCTTTGGGCCATTTTTGGCAAGATTGATATTGTTGCCGTAGCGGAAGGCACAGTAATTCCCGATGGAAAAGTCAAAACTATTCAGGCGAAAGAACTGTCTGTAGTTCGGAGGATTCATGTGCGGGAAGGTAGTCATGTGCAAGCCGGAGATCCATTAATAACCCTAGATGCGACCAATGCTACGGCTGACAAAGAGCGTCTGAAAAATGAGCTGGAAGTCTCCTATGCTCGACTGATTCGGGAGAAAGTATTTAACAAATATTTACCTCAATTGCGTGAAACTCGGGGGAATATTATTGAGCAGTCCCTAAAGGAGTTGGAGGAATCCTTGCTACAGGCGGGGGTACAGGAGCAGGTTTCTTTTCAGCGCACCTTGCTCCGTGGATATTTTTCAGACTACCTGTCAGAAATAGATCTGATTGAGCAGCAGATTACTTCCAAACAACAAGAGCTGAGTATGTCCCACGCCTTGGTAAGAAAGGCGGAAAAGACATTGCCAATATTGACGGAGCGCACTGAATCTCTTCGTAAGCTACTTGATAAGAAAATGGTTGCACGGGACAGGTATCTGGAATTGGAGCAGCAGCGCATTAATGCCGAAGAGGAGCTGGTACTAGAGCGTGAGAGGATTGGTCAATACAGCTCCCAGATACTGGAGCTTAATCTACAAGCATCTGCTCTATTAAATAATGCGCTGTATAAAAGCTATTCACAGCAGGAAGAGTTGGAGCGTAATATTTCAGCCCAGAAAAAAGAGCTTGATAAGGCAAAGCTCCGCTCTGAGCAGCAGGTAATTCGCGCACCAATTTCTGGCGCTGTGCAAGAGTTGGCAATTCATACGGAGGATGCTGTTTTGGAGCCTGCTCAGGCCCTAATGCAAATTGTGCCTGCCGACAGCACCTTACAGGTGCAGGCATGGATTTTAAATAAAGATATTGGCTTTGTAGAAGAAGGGCACCCTGTCACTGTTAAGGTATCCACCTATAACTTTACTAAATATGGCACTGTCGCAGGAGTTGTTGTAAACCTTTCAAGGGATGCGGTAATGGATGAAGAGCAGGGGTATCGTTATCTCTGTGATATTGAACTGCATGCTCAGGAGCTAAAGCAGCACAGTAAAAGGGATCTATTATTGCGGGCGGGGATGCATGTTGTGGCAGAAGTGAAGACAGGTAAGAGAAATATTTACGAATATTTTACCAAGCCAGTAAGAGAGTCTTTGGCTGGTAGCTTTGTTGAGAGGTGATAAGTTGTTATTAGTTTCGGTTTGGAGTTGATGCTTTATGAATATTAAATATTTTGCTTTTGCAGGCATTGTTCTGATGCCAGCTCTTTTATTTGCATTTGGTTTTGTGCACGAAGAAAAGTTGGCGATATACGTATTTTTTGCCTATCTAACTATGATGTCGTTATGGGTGGTGGTTCAGGGTGGTGGGTATTCTAGAATTTTTTTTCTCTACTATTGGTGCTTGTGTTGAGCCCTTTCTGTTATATCGGTATGGCTATTCTGGGTTCCGAGCTGAATAAAAGTTATTGGGATCGCCAAGTTAGAGTTATGTGTAGAGATAATGGGGGTGGCATAATTTATGAGGTTGGAAAAGTGTCAGAGAAGGATTTCCCTTCATCTAGATTGAGGTCTAACGGCTCAGTTAAGATTCCGTTTAAAAAGTATGCTGGGAAAGATGATTTGTTCTATTTGGATGCAATCTACAGTGAATTGAAGAGCGGGAATCCAAGTGTAGCACAGTATACTGTAAAAATTATAAGAGCTGCCGATAATAAAGTTATGGGTGAGTTTATTTCTTTTTCAAGAGTCGGTCAGACTTTCCCGGTACCTTTTCCAGTGCCTTCAACTTCATGCGAAGGTGATTTCGAATCGGCTGACAAGTTTGTAAAAAAAATCATAAATGTAAAGGAGTAATTTATGTCCGAGAATAAATATTTTGATAATTCAGAATATGCGATGGCCGCTTATGCGACTTTTTCGCAAGATGATGTGCTAAGTAAAAGAGAGTTAATAAAAGCTGATTTTACAGATGCTCAAGCGGAGAAATTTATAAATAAAACTGAGGTGGTTACCCAGCATGATGATGAAGGTACCGGCTTTGATGCAACTGTATTTGAGCGCGATGGAAAACTCGTTTTAGCCGTTAGAGGTACCGTACCAAACGATGATGGTGATATAATTCCTACTGATACTTCACTTGCCCTTGGTGGCGCTGGCTATGATCAAATTATAGCGATGTATAATTGGTGGCAACGTGTTTCAGCAAAGCCTGGCACACTAGTCTCTCAGATTAAGATGGATACAGGATATGTTGTGCCGGATGGCGCGGCGATTTTATCTCAAGAAAAAACAACAAATAGCCCTGTTAATGGCTCTCTATATACATACACCTATTTGGAAAATACAGCTGTTCCCGCTGCTAACGAGGCTGAAGGTAATATTTATTCAGAGCTGATGGCTGCGGGAGGGACTTTTGATGTGGTCGGTCACTCCTTGGGCGGGCACCTGGCAATGGCATTTAATTCGCTATTTCCATCAGCAACAGAAGATGTTTTTGTTTATAATGCTCCTGGAATTAAAGATAGCTCGTTTAATGAGAGCTTCTTTGATTGGCTGGGTGGTAGTGTGCCTGTTAATGGGAATAGTAATAACGTACATAACATTATCGCAAGTGAAGTTGATCTTGATGAGGAATCAAATAATTTAACTGCAGGGTTACATTCCCGCCCAGGGAATAAGGTTGATGTAAGAATAGAGCCCGAAGGCGGCACTGATAACCATAGCCAGAAATTTCTAGTGGATTCTCTGGCTGTGTATAATTTGCTCAGCCAAATGCAATCCGATCTCTCTTTAAATCAATATGGAGCGATCTTTAATGCGGGAAGTCAGTCAGAATCCGCTTCTCTTGAGGGGGTTGTCGATGCCGTCAATAAATTATTAAAAGTTTCAAATGAAAAGTTGCCTATAGGAGATCGCGATGCGATGTATAAGGCAATTCATAGCCTTCAGGACAATAGTAAATTTCAGGCTCTTGCAGGTTCTATGTTTATAGAGACTTCTATAAATTGGCAAGATGCTAGAAGCAATTTAGGTGCTTTTCTCTCTCTTACAAATTTAACTAACCTGGTATTTCGGACAAATGGCTCATCTGCTGAAAATGCATTATCCAGCCTTTACACAGATATAGTGTCAGAATGGGAGAAAGACAAAGGTCGGGACAATTCAGAGAGAGTCTATACCGATAGCTATCTTGCTGACCGGGCAGTTATGTTAACTTACATTCTCCAAAGAAATTTGAGCGGAAAAATTCCGGGTTCGTACGACGCGCAAGAATTTCGTGATGTAGTGAGTGGTGCATTGGTTTATTCGAGTGATGTTTCACCTGGTTCAGATCCCGCGAAGCAATATGTATTTGGTAGTGGTTCTAGTAAAAATGGGAGACCCCCCAGCTTTGCTGGGGAGGCACGCATAGTTTGACAGTTCCAGA